>JAWBJZ010000015.1:0-30799 GCA_038832005.1 Candidatus Caldarchaeum sp. | reverse complement strand
ACCAAATCTTCACGTTGATGAGTTAAACTGTGTCTTGCGAGCCTTTAGCTTGAAAAGTCCTGAGTTGCCATCGTAGCTAAGCAGTTCGGTGTATATCATCCAGTCCATCAAAAGCTCTCTGAGCTTTTCAGCGTTTTCAGCGTATTCGACAAGGTCTGGGTTGCTTGAAAGCCTGTTTACCAAATCATCTATGCTGAATCCTTTCGGGTTCTCTTTTGCCAGCGCCAGAGCTGTGGAGAATGGCTCGAGGGAAGGCACCTGTTCTCTTAATATCCTCTTCTTGCCTTTAGCCAGGCTTTTGCTGACCTTTATTCCGAGCTGTGTCGCAACCCCCTCGCCGTCGTGTATCTCCAACACGCCCAGCATCTCGGCAGCAGTAGAGGCGGGAAGTATTTGGTCAACCTCCATCTGCAGCTCCCGTGCTATGAATGCGAGGTCAGCCCTCCCCCCGTAGGCCACCACGACCTCCAGAAGACCTAAAACAGTGCCTAGACGGGCGTCTACAGGGAAGTTTTTAGACCGTTGCCCCATACGTGTCTAAACAGCCGCTGGTTCTAAATTAATTCTTCTGCGAAACGTTTTTAGCCTGCTTTTCCACCAGCTCGGCAACCGTCGAAGCACCCCCGCATTTTTCAGCAACATTCTTCAACACCCTCACACATTCATCCATATCCTCATCGTTCAGAGCAAGCTTAACAGCTCGTTCAAACATGGCTGGGTCCAAGCTGTTCTGCTCGACGACTCTGGCAACGCCTATTTTCGCCGCCTTCCGCGAGTTTGACAGCTGTTCTCCGTGCTGCGGCGTCGGGATCAAAAGCATCTTCTTGCCGTAGGCTATGCATTTCGAGATAAGCGTTAAACCGCCCCTCCCCACGACCAAGTCGGCGGCCATAATTAGCTTGTTCAAATCTTCAATCCAGTCATACACACGTAGGCTGCCAATCTTTCTCATCTCAGACGATGACGGGTTCGCTGAGGTGAGAACGTATGAGTAACCGTCGCTGAGGATGTCAGCCATGGAGAGAAACCTTTCAACCAACACTTTCTTCTCAAAAGGCCCTCCGCTGACAACTATCAGGACTAGCGGCCTGTCCTCCGCATCGTATTCACCTCTAATCTTATCTACCTCACCTTTAGAGAAGGAAAGCCTTTCAACCAGAGGTCCCACGAAAACGGTTTTACTTTTTTGCTCTTCAGGAATGTTTAACGTCGCTTCAGAGATTGTGAGAGGCGGAGGCAGGTCGGGTACAACAATCAAGTCCGACATATCCCAGACTAGGGTGGGAGCCTGTATCGCGTGCTGGGTCATCTCAGCCAGCCATCTGTATCTATTAGTTTTGAGCAGGAGGTTGTATTGGTTAAGGATTGTTGCGACAGGTCTTCCCAGGGCTTTGGCAGCCAAAACAGTCGATGCTCTGGTGTCTGATAGGACAAAGTCTGCATCCCTGTCGTTTATGCACGCCGTCTCGGCGGCGGTCTGCAAAGCGAGCTTGACGGGCAAAAGCAGGTTCTCTTTGATGGTTTGCTTGACCGAAATCCCTCCGTCCCATCCGACGCCATAACCCACGCTGGCTACCACGACTGGGTTAAACCCATGTTTGATAAGGTATTCAACTGCCTGCCCGTAGGCTGAGAAGGACAGCTTATGACCTCTGGCGAGAAGCTCTCTCGCCACTAGAACGGTTCTCGAAACGTGTCCAAGCCCTATGCCGCAGACCCCTATGTGCACTCTCATTTTTCTACACGAGATCTGTTCGTGATACTTTGCCGCCGGGGGTTTGCTCGGCGAAAACTTCAGCGGAATAGCGGAGCAGACGCATTCTCCCATGCAGCCAATATGTTGGGTTTAAACCAGCTTTCACGCACAAATGGCAAAGGTACTCTTCAGCATCCCATCCGTATTCGACTGGAACTTGAGGGAGGAGAAGACCGGAGCCGTGCGGTGTTTCTATGATGAGTCCGTCAACGCCGACTCTAATCTTACGTGGCAAATCCTTTCGCGAGGCTGCGTCTATTTCCTCGGGCTGTGTCAGCACGCTAACCTCGAACACGACTTTGGCAAGCTCCGTGTAATTGAGCGGGGGAAATCTTGGGTCTTCAACGGCTGCAGCCACGGCAGCCTTGACAGTCGCCTCACCCAAGGGCATTTGAGGATAGGGGAATCCGATGCATCCACGCAGCTCCCTTACAGGGTACTCATAAATTGAGACGAAAACTCCTCTCTTCTGCTGCAGTACGGGCTCGTCCCCAGGCTTTAGAAGATTTCCCTCCCGTAAGAAAAGCTCGACGGCTGCTCTAGCCAACGACACCAGTATAGCTCCTTGTCTCTCGTCCATAGCTCTAGCCTTGAAGTAGCTTAAGCGTTTTACTAATGTTTCTCCAATGCCTGCCAATCCAGTATGACTTTCCGCAATAGGGGCAGGACCATTTGACAGGATTTACCGAAACCTTGGCCAGTACTGAGTTGCATTCAGGACATCTGCTTCTTTCCTCCTCAAAGGCAAGCGATATGCCAACGGTCTTGCTGATTATCCTCAGTGATTCCACGGTGTCAGTAGTCTCGAGCAACACGGTCTGTACGCCGATTTTCCGGGATTTCTGAGCCAGATTTCTATCACGGGTTACGAAAACCCTGCCCTCGGCTTTCGCAGCTGCTATAGCCTCTTCATCGCGAAGGCTTCTGTTATACACTGTATCGTATCCCAAAAGCCTGAGCCATGTAACCAGATGGCCGAGCATCGTGTCGAGGAAAAACCTCATTCCCGGGGTTTGAAGCTCTTGCTTTCAAGCTCAAGCCTGCATTCTTCGCATAAAAGCTGGTCCTCAACTCTCACAAGCAGGTCTGACCATTCGCCACATGACTCACAATAACCCTCCACGGGGTTGTTTGACGGAGCGGCTGCAACCGAACCTATTCTAATCTTCTCCCTCACTATCTCGAGTATCTCCGGCGTGACTTGCAGTATGTCTTTAATTGATACAACGCCGACCAGCTTGTCCTTGTAAACCACCGCAAGCCGGCTTATCTTGAGCCTGTTCATTTTGTTTAAGGCTTCCTCTATCAGGACATCTGGTTCTATGGTCTGCAGAGGCGTTGTCATGATGTCACGGGCTTTGAGTGTGTTCGGGTCGCTTCCGTTCGCAACTACCTGACATATTATATCGGTTTTCGTGATTATTCCAACCGGCTTGCCGTTAGAGCTTATCACAACGCTCCCTATGCCGTATTTTCTCATCAGCTCCGCGACTTCTACCACGGTGGTGTTCTCGCCGGCCTCTATAACAGGGCTTGACATGACATCCCTGACCCTGACCTCGTCAACCAACGCCGTCGGCTTAACCATCTCCTCTCCGCAAAACCCTCTACTCAACTCTTAATAAGCTTGTCTTGGTAAAAAACCGAGCAGACCCCGTAGGGGATTTGAGCTTCAAGGGATTTCAAATCCTCCTGCGAAACAGGGATTTTTAACAGGTCGAGAATGGTTTTCGCCGCCTCGCCGGCGCCAGTTTTCCCAGGTCTCAACTCCACGTATGCGAGGTTTAGCCGACGAGCTGTCAGTAACGGAACTATCGAAGCCCCTTCCTTCTCGAGAGAAACGGCAGCCAGACGGAGCTCAGCCGTCACGTAGGTTTTTCTGCCGTACACCATGAAGGAGCCCTTCGGCAGAAATTGCCCCGAAGGTGGTGTGAACGAGACTTGGCTTGGCTGAACGCAGTAGACCGAGGCGTTACTGAACTTTTCACGCCATGCTCTGCTGTAGCAAGCAGTAATCTGGGCTGCTTCCTGGATGTCTTCAGCGCTTGCCCGCGCCCCGTTTTTCAGGACAGTTGCAGGAGAGCCTGGGATGTCGGCGTGAAGGACGAGGTCGTCTTTAGACAGATGTTTTTTGAGAAGCTGGATGTTCGAGTTGGCGTCCCGGCCAATCATCACTGCAAATCCTCCAGACGTTCTAAATTCTCTGAAAGGCTTCTTCGGCTTCCTCGCCTCCGGCTTGCGGACATTAACCGTCACAGATATTGCCTCTTTCTCGAACGCGGTTTTTCTTATCTCTTCCTCAATCTGTATAATCTCCTGCTGAAGCTTGGCTATCGTGTTTCTGAGGGTTTTGACCTCGTTGTACAGCCTTCCCAGCGCCCTGTGGACCGACTCGCCTTTTCTAAATGTGAATTTCGCCTCACCCATCTCCAGATGCAGAAGGTCTTGGTTTAGAATTGTTTTACATCCAACATGCTTCTGTAAAAGGGTTGATTTCTGCTCAGGTTCTGTCCAAAAATCTTCAAACAACCGGCTTACTGACAACACCTTGTCTATCAACGTTTCCAAATCTTTCTTCTTCGCCTCCAAGGCCTGCACGACGTATAGCCTATCGCCTCTCATTTTCTCGAGTGCACGTATTTTCTCGTTTAACTGCTTGTATGCTTCCGCTTTTTGTTCACACGCCATTTCATGGAGGTATGCCGTCATCACGGCTTCGCTGAACGTGTTCGTGGTCATGTGTCTGAAGTTTGCCAGCGACTTGAGCATTACGGCCGATGGAACCGCTTCGTCGTCTCTGAAGTAGACGACAGGCCTCGGCAATTCAAGCTCCTTTAAAACATCAGACAACGCATCCGCGATTTTTCGCTTTTGCTCGTCGGCTAGTGAGCTGGTGTTAGCTTGTTTGTCGACACCAGCTCTGAGAAGAACTTCCTCGGCATACTTGCCCCCAAGCCCAAGGTCTCTTGATAGCGATGCGATGATCGGGGAACTAGGGTTAAGAAGTTTGAAAAAATCCTCGGGAAGAGCTCCTGGCTTTACGGAAAACCTTTGAGCGGGCAGCTTGTATTCAAACCCTTTCCTTACTGGTCTCGAACCTTTTTCAAAAGATTCCAAAGCCCAGATGACGACCTCATCCTTTAGCAAAACGAGGTTACCCGGCGGCATCAGCTCAGTTAAGAGAGACAGGTTGTCTTTATGAAACTTTATCTCAATTATCCTTTCAAAGCCTTTCTGCATCATCTCAGCTATCTTGAGGCCTGTGATGAGCTTCCGTAGCCTGGCTGTTTGGTCGGATGGCTTCTCGGGCTTGGGCAGATTTTTGTCGGTGCAGAAGAAGGCTGAGCCGGCGGCGAGCAATAGCTCGAACGTACCGACCCCGGGCTTGAAAAGCTTAAGGACAACAGATTTATGGCCCACGATGTAAACGTTTTTGACAAAGGCCTCGTTCACCATCGGCCTTACCTCGTTGACCAGCACCGCTATCTCAGCCGAGCTCAGTTTGACCATCCAGATACCGTAGGTCGGGGCTGGATTAAAACCTCGGCTTAGCCAAGATTTAATTCATGGTTTCAACGGTTCAAAAAGGGTGTGTTTTGGGTTTCGACTATGTTTACTGGATAAAGGTTTTGACGGCGGCGTTATATGGCTTTGTCTCAGCCTACGCCGTCGCGCTGTTCAACACACCGCTTCACACATACCTGTTACTGACGCTGGCATGTTTTATATACATTCCTTTGGCTGAAGCTTTGTGGAGAGCCGGGGGCAGGCGTGTCCGAAGACGTCAATCCTACTTGAACGGGGCTGGGGGATACGCTGGAGTCTATCTTCTAAGCTGGTTGGTTTTCTTCAACCTTCTCCTGTAGCCGTCGTTTTGGCAGGCTTCGGAAGCTTGTCTAAAAGCTGTAACACATCCCTCCACGCAACGAAGTACGGGTCTTCCCCTCCCAACAGCTTGGAAAGCTTCTCGATATGACGGATGATTTCTTTCCTCCGCTTCCTCACTTCTTCGTTTGTGTATATCATGTAGAGAAGCGAGTCGCTGTCTTCTCCCATGTAGGAAAGGTATATCCCCTTCAGGGCGTGAATGTATCTTTTGTCTCTGGGGGTTTTTTCTTCGAACTGTTGAAGAATCCTCTCTGCCTCGGCGAACCTGTTTCTGAAAAGCTGTTCGAGAAACATCGCAACCTCCTTCTGCGACACCTCAGCCACCTCTAACTCTCCTCAACGTCCTCCACTCCATTTTCTGTTATCTTAAAAACTGCTTCGCCCTCGGGCAGGTATGGACTGGACACAAGCCTCGCTATCCTAATGGCTCTGCCTGAAACCTTTCTCACCAAAACCCTGTTGTGGCTTGTGTGACCTACTATGTGTCCTCCTACGGGGAAGACGGCGGAAGTGCTGAAGATGTCGTCAGGCTTGGCCATTACTTGGTTTGTTACGACGGCGGCTGCGTTAAAGGCTCTCGCAAGCCTGACAAGCTTATGCATGTGTTTGTTGAGCTTCTGCTGCCTCTCTGCAAGCAGCTGTCTTCCAAGATACTCGCTCCTGAAATGCGCTGTGAGAGAATCAACGATTATGAGCCTGATGTTCTTCTCCTTTATGACTTTATCAGCCTTGTCGAGGAGCAGCATTTGATGGTCGCTTGTGTATGCCTCCGAATAGATTATCCGCTCCATAGCCTCGTCAGGCTCCAGCCCCACGTGTCTCGCCATCGCCACAATTCTCTCGGGCCTGAAAGTGTTCTCGGTGTCTATGTACAGCGCGGCTCCATCCAACCCTCCTCTTCGGATAGGCAGCTGAACGTTAACGGCTAGCTGATGGCATATCTGAGACTTGCCCGTACCGAACTCGCCGAAAAACTCGGTTATGGCCTGTGTCTCCACCCCTCCGCCGAGCAGCACGTCAAGCCTGCTGCTGCCAGTTGTAAGCCGTCCGATAGATGTTTTGAGTTCGGCAAGCTCCTTCGCCGTAACCCATGAGACTTCAATTCCCTCTCTTGCGGCAGCGATGACCTCCGATGCATGCTTCTCGTCAAGCCCGACGGCCATCAGCTCAGCCACCGTGGCCGTTGCGACGGATTCCACCGTGGTGTATCCCATCTCCCTTAGCTTGTCTGCCAAAGCCTTCGTCACGCCCGGGAGCTCTTCGAGCTCTGTGTAACGAGTTTCTTTGACGGTCACTGCTTAAACCCTTACAACAGATGTTTACTTCGGCTTATAAAAACTAATAGCGGCCTGTGTGCGGCATGCTGTGATGAGGGCGGTTCTCATCATTTTGGATGGGTTGGGCGATAGGCGTTGCAGGGCGTTGAACGGTTTAACACCGCTTCAAGCGGCGCGGGCCAACCTGTTAGACAGGCTTGCGGCGGAGGGGGAGACAGGTCTGGTTGACGTGGTGTCGCCCGGCATTCCTAACGGGAGCGACACGGGGCATCTAGCGCTTTTGGGATACGATCCATACCGATATTATACTGGCAGAGGCCCTTTCGAGGCTTTGGGAGCAGGTTTTGACCTCAAGGAAGGTGACGTGGCCTTCCGATGCAACTTCGGAACCGTAAACGAGAACAACGTGGTGGTAGACCGGCGTGCTGGCAGGATATCGACGGAGGAGGGACGTCAGCTCGCTCAAGAGATTGACAAGGCCACGATAGACGGCGTGGAGGTCTTCTTCAAGCACACAGTTGAGCACAGGGGCGTGCTTGTTCTTAGGGGTGAAAATCTTTCACACAGAGTTTCGAACGTTGACCCGCATCGAAACGGTGTGCAGGTGGAGACGCCGAGGCCGTTGGACGGAACCAGGGAAGCACAATTGACCGCAGAGGTTTTGGCAAAGTTTCTTGCTAAAGCGAAAAGCGTGCTTTCAACGCATCCGGTCAACGTGGAGAGGCAGAAGAGGGGGTTGCAGCCGGCCAATTTTCTGCTTACCCGCGGAGCGGGCGTCTTGCCGAGTATTCCACGCTTTGAGGAAAAGTTTGGGCTGAGGGCTGCGATTGTTGCTGGGGGAGCTCTTTACAAGGGTGTGTGTAGAGCAGCTGGCTTTGACATAGTGGAGGTTGAGGGAGCTACGGGAACGGTCAACACAAACCTCGCGGGGAAGGTTGAGGCCGCGTTGAACACCCTCAAAACCCACAACCTCGTCCTACTCCACATCAAGGCAACGGACACGGTGAGCCACGACCGCAACCCGTTGGAGAAAGTTAGGATGATACAGAAGATCGCCGTCGCGCTGGAGAGGTTGGTGGACCGCATTCCGTCAAACACCTACCTTAGCGTTACAGGAGACCATAGCACGCCTTCGGAGATAGGCGACCATCGTGGAGACCCTGTTCCACTCTTAATCTGGGGGCCTGACGTGAGGGGAGACACGGTCAACATGTTTGATGAAATATCATGCTGTCAGGGGGGTCTTGGAAGAATAAGTGGCGTCGACCTCATGCCGATCATAGCCAACTATCTAGGGGTTTTAGAGATGTTCGGAGAATGACCACGCCGCGGATTCCGATAATCGTGCAGGTAGAAGGGCTTACACCCGTTGAAGGAGAACTATACAGGTTTGCAGCTCCGTTAACAGTAGCGGAAATGGTTAAGCGAATGCCGTTGGAGGGGTTTGTTGCACGGTGGGACAACGCAATCTACATGGTGACGGAGATACAGCGGGGCGTAGAAAAATCAACACCAAAACTTTCAGCCGGAGACATATTCTACTGGCCTCCGGAAAGAGTCATAGGGGTAGCTTTGAAGGAACACGTTCCACGCGCGCAGACCTTGAAGATAGGTTCGGTGTACGGGGGATACAATGTGCTGGAGAAGGCTAGGACTGGGTCTCGGATGAGGTTCGTTTTGAAGTCTTCTTAGCCTTCTTGGGCTTTGCCTCTGGCTCAGCTGTTTTTGCCGACGCGGCCGGCGCTTGAGCCTTCAACAGAGGCTCATACACGCGTATCCTGTTGACTCCGACGACCTCGCGTAAAATCCCTTTTCCCACAAGCTCCCGTAGGAATGATTTTGCCACCGACACCCTTGTCCTAAATCTCTCCGCAAACATGGAGGGCGTGACAACCCTAACCCCTCTGAGGAAGTCAGACACCTCGTCCATGGACGGTGTGGCAACACCTAATACGCCTTTTTGCACGGCCTCCTCCTTTTCAGGAGCCTTTTTCTTTTCGGGCCTCTTTTTCTTCTCCTCGCTCACAGGGTTTTTGACTCGTTTTTATCTATTAAGGCTTAAACCCAACTATATCCAGACTTTTTTGGGACGCTTGCAGCGGAGGCCGAGCGTGAAGTACATCGGACACGTGGCTCTGATGCGCATACCTCTGCGATTTGAGGGAAATGTGGAGGAGGAGGCCGAGAGAATTCTCAGTAGTCACAAAAATGTAAAGACGGTTGTTTTGATAGAAGGTGTTGAGGGAGTTTACAGAGTTCCGAAGACGAAAGTTGTGGCAGGCATGCCGGTGACCGAGACGCTGCATCGTGAAAACGGGCTTGTCTACAGGGTCGACGTCAAGAAACTGATGTTTTCTCTTGGAAACAGTTTGGAGAGGAGAAGGATGCGAAACCTCCCGCGGCCAGGCGAGGTTGTTGTCGACATGTTTGCGGGCGTAGGCCAGTTCACGATACCGGCGGCGAAGTCGCAAGCGGAAAAGGTTTACGCGTTCGAGATAAACCCGGAGGCATACAGGTATCTTGTGGAAAACATCAGGCTTAACAAAGTGGACCATAAAGTAGTGACGTTTCTCGACGACTGTAAGAACGCTCCGGTCCATGGGCTTGGGGCGTCAGCGGACAGGGTGATAATGGGATACTTCCCAGGCACTTTAGAATATCTTCCGACGGCTTTAAAGCTCGCCAAGCCCGACGGATGTTACATACATTTTCACGAGCTGGCTCAGCCTACTGACGGATGGAAGAAACTGTTTGAAAGTTGCAAAGAAACGGCCGCCTCCCATGGCTTCTATCTGGAGCTGCAGAACGTAAGGGCTGTTAAAACATACTCGCCAAAGCTGTGGCACTGGGTCCTCGACCTAAGAGCCTGTCTCTAAACGTTCTTTCAGCCATCTCGCCACCTGCGATAGCGTTTGACTGCGGGATACGTTGATGACCATGGCTTCGGGCCCCTTTTCCGCGCTGAGCATAGGTGAGTAGACGGCCATAGGCGCGAAAGAGACGCTCATCCAGTAAATCTTACCGCTCATAAGCTCTTCGACAACCTTCGTGTTGTTAGCCGCCAGAGGGATGGGGAAGAAAACGACACCTTCAGCCCAGTAAAGCACGGCTGGCTGGCCCGGAGGATGCAGAAGGTTTTTGACAAGCTCCTCAGCCGTTGAATACTTGATGTACTCCAGAATCACTATCGATTTTATGGGGTTATAGATTATCTCGACCACGCATAATAACTGGAAGAAAATCCTTTTAAGTGTTTATTCAAACAATAATCTCGTGAATGGTTTAGAGTTTGTGCTGAGCAGGCCTTGGACTAGGTTTTACGACAAGTCCGTCAACCCTAACATAACTGCTCCCAACATCTCACTGGCGGAATTGTTTGAACAAGCATGCGTGCAGCACAGCGACAAGGTCGCCTGCGTTTTCCTTGACACATCCTTCACATTCTCGGCCTTGAGACAATATGTCGCAAGGTTTGCCACCGCACTGTCTAAGATTGAAATCGGCAAGGGCGGTAAGGTGGCTATTCTGCTTCCCAACAGCGTCCAGTTCATAGTCTCGTACTACGGTGTTCTAAAGACGGGTGCTACGGTCGTTCCGATAAACCCCCTAAGCACATCGGATGAGATAGCGCAGATTTGCAGTCTTTCCTCGGCCTCAGCGATAGTTTGCTTAGACCTGTTTATAGACAACGTCATGGAAGCATTGGAGAAAACCAGCCTCAAACACGTAATCGTCACCAACATAGCAGACCATCTCCCCGGCTTCAAAAAAGCTTTGGGCAGGCTTTTGAAGAAAATACCTTCGAAAAAGCTTCCGCCACATCCATCTATACGCCTTTACACGAAGATGCTGGAGACATCCGAGGAAGAGCTGAAGGTTGAAATCAGTCCTGAAAAAGATCTGGCTTCTCTGCAGTTCACCGGCGGGACGACGGGATTTCCGAAAGGGGTTATGCTGACGCATTCAAACATTGTCTCCAACATATTCCAGGTATATGAGATGATTAAGCCCTTCGTCGTAGAGGGTGGGGAAACCTTCGCCGCCATCCTGCCCTTCTACCACATCTACGGCCAGACCGTCCTCATAGGAACAGGGCTGACGAAAGGTAACAAGCTCATAATATTTCCGAAGCTTGAGCTTGAAAAATTCATAAAAGACCTTAGCAGGTACCAGGTCTCAATTTTCCCAGGCGTCCCAACGCTTTTTAACCTGATGTCGAAGCATAGGCTGGCTGACGAAGTCAAGTATCCAAACATGAAGCTCGTCATTTCTGGCGCCGACATGCTTCCGACAGAGGTTGCCGAAGAGTTTGAGAAGAAGTTTGGCAAAAAGATAGTAGAGGGATATGGTTTGACAGAGGCCTCGCCTGTTACTCACGTGAACCCGCCCGACAGGACGAAGAAAGGTTCTTTCGGAATACCGATTCCGTCAACACTCGCTGCCATAGTAAACCCACAGACGAAAGAGTTTCTACCGCCGGGACAGGTGGGTGAGATAGCGGTCTCGGGGCCTCAGGTGATGCAGGGATACCTAGGCGCGGCCGAACAGAACGTCAGCATTATGGAGGCTGGTCGAAGGTGGTTGCTGACGGGAGACCTTGGCCGCGTCGATGAAGAAGGCTATTTCTACTTTGTGGAGAGGGCGAAAGACGTCATCAAGCACAAGGGCTACACAGTCTTCCCCGCGGAGATTGAGAAGGTCCTGTATGAAAGCGAGGCCGTGAAGGAAGCCTGCGTCGTTGGAGTTCCAGACCCGGTAGCAGGCGAGAAAATAATTGCCGCCGTCGTTCTGAAACCCGATAGAAAAAAATCCGAGGAACTGAATAAGCTGATGGAGCTCTGCAGCACTAAGCTAGCCGAGTACAAGAGGCCCTCGGAGTTCGTCTTCGTCGACGAACTGCCCAAAACACTCGTGGGAAAGATGTTGAGGAGACGCGTCAGGGAAATTGTGTTAGAGAAACAACAGCTAACACAAGCATAGTGTCTTCATCTATTTATGGATGAGGTTGTCTCAAGGCTTTATGACCAACGTTGCTGTCCACAAAGGGCTTGACAACATCTTCATCAAGCACACGGCTCTGTCAAACATAGAAGGTGACAAGGGCAGGCTCTACTACCTAGGTTACCCGATTGAAGAGCTTGCGGAATACTCGACCTATGAGGAAGTTTGCTTCCTGTTGTTGAACAGACGGCTGCCCACAAAGAGCGAGCTTCAGGATTTTGCCAGAAAACTGCGTAAGGAAAGGAACGTTCCCGAAAACGTTTTGAAAATTATTAAAGAACTGCCACGCGACGCACCAATGGTCAGCGTGCTGAGAGCGTCTTTAGATATTCTTTCGTTATACGACGGCGATGCTGAGAGAAACGATGTTCAAGCATGGATGAACGTAGCCGTCAGGATCATTTCGAAAATAGCGACCTTGGTCGCCGCGGTTTACAGGCCCAAGAAGGGTCTAGAACCGGTTGACCCGAACCCAAGCCTGAGCCACTCCGCAAACTTTCTCTACATGTCCACCGGGCGGCTGCCAACCCCTCTCGAGTCAAAGGTTATGGATGTTGGATTCATCCTACATGCAGAACATGAGCTTCCAGCCTCCTCCACAGCAGCACTGGTTGTTGCCTCAACACTTTCGGACCTCTACTCAGCCATCTCGGCTGGGGTAAGCGCTTTAAAAGGCCCGTTGCATGGAGGCGCAAACGAACGCGCCCTTGAGATGCTGTTGGAGATAGGTTCTCCTGAAAAAGCGGAAGACTACGTCGACCAGCAGCTTTCGGCTGGCAAAAAGATAATGGGTTTTGGACACAGAGTCTACAAAACGTTCGACCCACGGGCTGTCATCTTTAAAAGATATCTCGAACTGCTGTCGGATGCTAAAAAAGATTATCGTTTTCTCCATTTGGCTAACAAGCTTGAAGAGGCTGTGGTGAGGGCGCTGGGTTCAAAATCGGTTTTTCCAAACATAGACCTTTACTCGGGACCGGTGTTCCATCTGCTGGGGCTTGAGAAGGAAATTTTCACGCCGATGTTTGCGGCGGCAAGGTCAGTGGGGTGGATAGCTCACGTGCTAGAATACTGGGAGGACAATCGCCTGATCAGGCCTAGGGCTGTTTATGTTGGCCCCGCTCCAAGGAGATATGTGTCTTTGAATGAGAGATTGTAACCTGTTGTTCAAGCTCGACGTTCAGCATGCAAGGTTCGTCAGAAGGCTTAACAGGTTTTCTGGACAGGCTGAACAAAACGGCCAAACAATCATCCTGCATATAACGAACACCGGTCGTCTGGTAGATTTGCTTACAGAAGGGGCCGAGGTCCTATACGTTCCGAGAAGGTCTGCGAAAACGAGTGGAGTCTTGACGGCTGTTGTCGTAGGCGGTGAAGCTGCTGTCGTGGACACCAGGCTCCAGTCCAAAGCCTTTGAAGCCGCATTCAAAAACGGGTTGATAGAGTGGCTGAGAGGCTGCAGAATGGCAGGAAAAGAAGTGGTCGTTAAAAATGTCCGTATAGACTATGTTTTCGTTGATGAGAAAGGGAGGAGGATCTTTGTCGAACTCAAGTCCGCTGTTTATCTAAGGCAGGACGGTGCGGCCATGTATCCGGACACGGTTTCCACTAGGGGGAGACGTCACATACAAACGCTAACCTTACTGTCGAGACAAAGCCCTTCAATCATCGTTTTCATAGCCGCCCACCCTCGCGCCAAATCCTTCACTCCGTGCGATGAAGGCGACCCTGAGATTCGAAAGCTTCTCCAAAAAGCTGTTACAGCAGGCGTCAAGGTCTACGCCGTCAAAACATACATGGACATGAGCGGGAATGTTTTCTGGTGCTTGTCAAACCTTCCCGTCAACCTGTCATGAAGCTAGGATTAAGGCGGCGAACACTATCGCGAGCCAAGGACTTGAAGCCTTGAAGACCCTCCATGCGTGAGCGATCGAGGAAAGGTGGACGGTTCTTATGCTTTCGTATAGAAGCCATGCGGACGCAGGCAGTGTTACAGCGAGGTAAACCACTGGCGCGGGAACGTATGCGGCGATGACTATAGAGGATATCACTGCGGCAACGTTGGACACGAGAACAGCCGAGGCTGAAAACTTCAAACCATGCGTCACAGGCAGCATCGGGATGCCAGCCGCCTGATAATCTTTCGCGGCCCTGATCGCAAGAGCCCAGAAATGGCCCGGTGTCCAGAGAAACACAATGAGAGCGAGCAGCATCGGTACGATGGTTATCTCCCCACCCGACGCAGCCCAGCCTGCTAGAGGCGAGCAGCTGCCCGCAGCCCCTCCTATGACGATGTTCCAAATGGACCGGCGTTTAAGCCACAGCGTGTAAACCAAGATGTAGATGAACGCTCCGAGCAAGACGAAGGTGGTCGTAGGATAGTTTAGAAAGACTGCTGAGTAGACAGCCGACATCGACAGCAACGCACATCCAAACACCAGACCGTGGATGGGTTTGACACGACCCGACGGAATGGGCCTTTTGGCGGTCCGCATCATTTTGGCGTCAACATCTCTGTCGACATAGTGGTTGACGGCGCTTGCGCCGCCGACCGAAAGGTAGCCAGCGACGGCCAGATGAAGAAGGCTAGCTGGGGTCCAGCCAGCCATCAGGTGGGCTGTTGAGGCGGTTAGGATGTTGAGCAGGACTATCTTCGGCTTCGTCATTCTGATGTAATCTTTCATGTTTTTCGACGGATGACGGGGTGACCCTCTAATTTAAAAGTTCTGTGAAATAAACAGGCTGACGTATGACAGAGCCACCGAGACGGCTACAGACCTCTCCCAGCTGATACCCTTCGCACTCACCAAGACCGCTGATATCGCTGTCATCTGCCAAAGATGGTTGAAAACATACAGGCCCATGGTGAAAGGCGCGACTACGGGTTTTGAAAGCAGTCCAAAACCCGACATCACCGCAAAGTATGTCAAGACTATGTTTGACGGTGTCAGCGCTATGGGCAGCGTGCCGAGGATTATTGACTCCCCCCCAAGCCTCATGCTTGCCGCAAGCCCGGCCAGGGTTAGGACAGCGAACAGCAGAAGAATGTTTCCGGCGGACATCAATAAGGCCAGCTCGGGCGACGGCATTTGGACGAAGTGAAGGAGAACTTGGCTGTTGGAGACGCGCCACGAAAGCAGTAGGTAAAGCATCGCCGACAAGATTGAGACAGGTATCAAAGTCGCGTTGGAGAGCTGTATTCTGTCTAGCAGAGGGTTGAGTGACAGAGCTAGCAGAAACCTTCTCGGACCCTGGAGCGTTCCAAGGCTCGACTCTGCCAGAAAATCGGAGACTTTCATGGATTCTACCAGCCTCAAGCCTCTATCGCTGAGCGCGTACTTTCTCTTCGACGTTTTAACCACATACGGATGCATAAATTCAAGGTGGTAGTATAGGGTTCCGACGCTTATTCCTAAGACTCTTTTAAGCTCTGTCGCTGCCATCGCACCGTTTTCTTTTAGAAGCGTGATTATCTGCCTTCTTACGGGGTTTTTCAACAGGGTATAAAAGAGGAGCTTCTCATCCCTTGGTTCTAACCCGTTAGACATGCTAACTAAATTTGAACCTTTTTCCGCCGCCATGGTTGTTGTCTAAGTTCGAACGCCGATACTTTAAACTGTTTTGTTCTAGGTTGTTAGACTGTCTTTCCAATAAATAGCAGCTATCCCTACCCTTGCCTGGATTGCCAAGACACTTGGCTGCCGTTACGCTGGCGTCTATTCTGCTTGTCTTCTCATCTCTGACTTTGGCTTATCCAGCTCATTCCCTCGGCACTGAGCAACGGAAAATTGACGAAGACCTTCGCACGGCGCTTGCCAACCTCGCAAGACTTAAAGAGGCAGGTCTAAACGTCACGTACTTCGAAAACCTCGTTGTACAAGCTGAAACACAGCTCAAAGACCCTTCAACACAGCAACATAGCATCACCGATTTACGGGCGAATTTGGCCAAACTTTCCAACCAGCTTCAAAAGGTTGTGAACATTTTCGGCCGCGACGCGGAAAAAGGCTTCAAAGCCTTCACCGTATTGATTGACGTTTACGTGCTTAAGGCGAAAGCGGTGGGCATCGCCGCCATACTCGTTGACACCGCTGAACAACTGTTTGAGCAAACAACGGCAGATGCAGAAGGACCCAGCTGGGCAGCCATGCTCACCAAAGCTGAAACCCTTCTTGAAGGCGTCAAAAGCATCTTGGCCGGCAAACCCATCAGCATCAAAGTAACGAGAACAGGCGAAGATGAGGGCGAACAGACGGAGGTCAGCATTGCATCGATCCCTACTTCTAAAGATATGGTCAAAGTCTATTTCACGGAGGAACGGCTTCGTTATCAAAACAACACCACGGTCGTCTCGAAGAACGCTTTCATAAACCTGGGAAACACTTTGATAATACAAAGGCAGACCGTGAAAAGCGTACAGTTTCCGAGCGAGGAAAAAGAGATACATCTTGGAGACAACGCCGGCATCGGAGCCGTTATCTCGCTGAGCCGAGTGTCAAACAAGCTTCAGCTCGACAAAACCGAGTATGATGTAACGGTGCAGAGCTACTCCTTCGAGCAAAACCTAGTCCGTCTAGTTCTAACCTCTACGAGAGAAGACGCCGGCAAGCTGGTTATAATCGACGTTGACAAAAGCTTCATGAAAAACTATCTTCCCAGAGAAATAACGGTCAGGGTTGACGGTTATCCAGCTGTGCTCTCCCAAACGGTAACAGAGGTTCTATCAGGCACGTCGGAGGAGCCTAAATACTTCCTCGCGCTTACCGGCCGAGGCCTCCAGATTGTTTTATACATCCCCCACTGGTCGACGAAGGTTGTGATAATAGGGTCTTCTGCATCTCTCGCCTTTCAGATATCCATCCCCAACGTGGTGGGAGAGAACATGGAGTGGTGGGCCACTACGATCGCAGCTGCAGGCCTTGTGTCAGCGGTCATTGTCGGAAAGCTGCTGGGAAGAAGGATGGGCTGGTGACACGCCCACCTCTCAGATAGTATCGTATCAGCCTTTCCGTATATGTCTCGAGCGGAAGTTGAAGCGCCTTTGACGGCCTAACCCATGTATATGCAACAATCTCCTGCCCGTCCACCTTCACTTTTTTTGAAAGAGCTTTGCATAAAACATCGACGAAGATAAAATGTCTTTTCCTGTCATGGAACTGCGGCGGGTTGCAAACCTCTTGAAAAGCGATAACCCTCACGGGCTTTATGTCAACGCCTACTTCCTCTCTCGCCTCTCTAACCACGGCGTCGAAGACGCTTTCGCCGTAAAGCACATGACCACCAGGAATTGAGAATAGATAGCCCCACTTGGGGCTGACGACAAGTAAAAGGTCGCCGTCACGCGCAACGATGAACGCTCCAACCGTCAGCTCGGGAATCTTTAGCTTCAACTCTTCAACCTGTGCATGGCCTTCAAGTCTTTCTCAAACAACCTGAGCTCCGACGGTACCGCAAGGTTTACCTCATCCTTAAGCGAAAGCCCATGGCTTTTCTTATACGACCACACCGTTGAATTAAACTCCACTATTTTATCGGTGTATCTTACGTAGTCCTGTCGCCAGACGTTCTTAGGAAAGTTTTCAAGATGTATGCTTCTTCTGCCGTACAGTTTTACCCAAAAATAGTCTGTGATAAAGGGTGTTATGGGGGCGAGAAGTAGCAGAACGGTCTTGAAGACGGTGTGAAGGGTGTACATAGCTGCTTTCTGTTCGCTGGGGTTGAAGCCCATTCCATACGCTCGTGGCTTCGACATCTCGATGTAATGTGGCGCGAACAGGTTCCATACGAACTTTCTCACCTCGTTTGCGGGTATAAAGAAGTTAAACTTTTGATATCCCTGTAAGCAAGCGTCGGTCGTTCGGGAAAGCTCGGAGAGAATCCATTTGTCGGAGGGTTGCAGGAAAGCTTTTCTCGGCTTGGGGAACATGGAGACGTACCTGCCTATGTTCCAGAGCTTGGTTAGAAACTTGCCGGCACCGGCTATCCTCGCCTCCGAAATCCTGAAGTTCTCACCTAAGCTTGCCTCCTGAGCTGACCAGAACCTGAAGCAATCCGCCCCATATTTTTCGAGGATGGGCATCGGGTCGATGACATTCCCTCGGCTTTTGCTCATTTTCTCACCATGCTCATCTAAACCCAAGCCTCCTAGCCAAACCTTCTTGAAAGGCGGTTTTCCAGTCAGCTGATAACAGCGCAGCAGCGTGTAGTAGAGCCATGTCCTAACGATATCCTTTCCTTGAGGTCTTATGGTTACGGGGTACAGGTTCCACATGATTCGGCCAGTTCTTCTGTCGCTTATGATGAACAACGGGGTTATGCTGGAATCCATCCACGTGTCGAATGTCCTTTCATCTCCAGCAAAATCCTTGGCGCCGCATCTTGGACAAGCCTCTGCCGGCGGCTTTTCAGCCCAAGGCCTATGGTATTTGCCGTCGTCTGCGACGATCGCTTCGCCGCAGTTTTTACAGTACCAGACAGGTATCTCAGTCGCGTAATAGCGCCGCCTCGAGATAGGCCAGTCGATGGCCAGCGAGTTTATCCAATTTATCAAAAGCTGTCTCGACTCATCCGGCAAAAACTCCGTTTTATACGCAATCTTTTTGAGTTCCTCGGCGAAGTCAAGCTGTTTGAGATAGTATTCTTCCATCGGGATTATTTCTATGGGGTTTTTGCTTCTCTCGCACATGGGCGTCATGTGGGTGATTTCCTCGGATTTGACCAAAAACCCCTCCTGCCTTAGCCTCTCAACCACCATAGCCCGAGCTTGTTCAACTGTGAGGCCTGCTAGAAAACCAGCTTTTTCATTCATCCTGCCGTCCAAGCCTATCACAATTTTTTCCTCGAGCTTCAGCTCTCTGAAAAGCTTGACGTCCATGTAGTCTCCGTAGCTGCAGACCATCACAGCACCGGAGCCAAACTCAGGCCTCGCCTCAGGACGTGGGATAATCGGAACTTTCTCCCCGTATATTGGGGTTGTGGCGGTTGCTCCGTGAAGCTTTAGGTATCTTTCGTCGTTCGGGTTAACTATCACCGCCCTGCAGGAAACAATCAGCTCAGGCCGGGTCGTGGCTATGATTATGTCTCCACTGTTCTCGAGTCCGAATTTGATGTAGTGGAGCTTGGCAGGTAAGGGTTCGTGCTCTACCTCCGCGTCGGCGATTGTTGTCCCGCAAACGTGACAGTAGTTGTTTGGACGTGTAGCTTTATAAATTAGGCCTTTTTTCCAGAGTTTTGCGAAGGTTGTCTGCGTTAGCCTTCTGTACTCCGGCGAGTCTGTCCGATACCGGTTCTTGAAGTCGCCGCTCAACCCCATCCTCTTCATTATAGCTATCATCTCTTCCTCTAGCTCGTCCAACGATGTTGCGCAGAGCTCGATGTATTTTTCACGCGGGGTAGAACGTATGGATATGCCGTATTTCTTCTCGGTGTACATCTCGACAGGCAGGCCGTTTCTGTCGATTCCTATCGGAAAAAGCGTCATGTAACCGGTCATCCGCGCTGTCCTCGCTATCATGTCTATCTGGCTGTACTGTGAAGCAGCTCCTATATGCCAAGGTCGTCCCGACGGATACGGCGGAGGCGTGTCGACGATGAACTTTTTCTTCCTAGACTTGCTGTTGAACCTGTAAATGTCGGCTTCTTCCCATGTTTTGTATATCTCTTTTTCTAGGCTCGGACGCCATGCCTTCTCATCGATAACCGGTTTAAACGCCATCCTTTACTAATAGCTTTTGACGGTCAATTTAAAATTTAGACGAATCCGAGAATGGCCTTGGCTTCCTCGCTCATTCTATCCGGAGTCCACGGAGGGTCGAAGACGATTTCCACGTCAACCCTCTCAACACCTTCTACGAGAGTCGTGACCGCCTCCTTCACCTGCTCCGCTACGAACGCTCCCACAGGACATCCCGGCGCTGTCAAAGTCATCCTCACGTAAACGGTCTTGTCGTCGATTATCTTGACATCATACACCAGCCCAAGGTCAACGATGTTTACTGGAATCTCGGGGTCGTAGCAGTTCTTCAACGCTTCCATAACCTGCTCGACGGTTGCCACAGCCAACAACCGTCACTTACGTCAATATAAGTATACACGTTCGTAGCGAAAGCCTTAGTTTAAAGCTTGGCGCAGTTCCTTATTTACAGGCTTGAGAGCTTGCATCCTCGCAGGTCCCGAGTTCGAAGACCTTGAGCTACACTACCCTTTGATAAGGTTGAAGGAAGAAGGATACCAGGTCACAGTAGTCGGTCCCGAAAGAGCTATTTACAATGGAAAGCATGGGATCGCCGTTCAAGCCGAAAAATCAATTGACGAGGTTAAGCCTGACGATTTTGATATTCTTGTTATACCAGGCGGTTGGGCTCCTGACAGGCTGAGGCGCAACAGGAAGGTTGTCGAGTTCGTCGAGAAATTTTTCAACGCAGGCAAGACGGTCGCCGCCATATGTCACGGGCCCCAATTGCTGATATCTGCCAAGGCTCTCAAAGGCTACACAGCTACTTGTGCTGCAGCCATAAAGGACGATGTTGAGAACGCAGGCGCTAAATACGTGGACAAGCCCGTTGTAGTTGACCGAAACCTGATAACCTCAAGAGGCCCTTCAGACCTTCATGTATTCGTTAGGGCGATCATAAGACCGGGTGATTTCAGGTGAAGGTTTTCAGGGTTGAAGAACGCTACGACCTTGGAGACCTAGTAACCTTCAAGCCGAACAGAAACACACCACGCCACCGATGGTTTTTTCTTTAAAGAAGGCTTCTCACACAGGTTCGTTAAACTAGCCATAACCCAGCTGAATATCACGCCTAAAAGTCTTGTGCTAGACCCTTTCGCTGGCGTGGGGACAACATGCTTGACCTGCCGTGAAGTTGGCGTTCCATCTCTCGGCGTTGAAATATCCCCTCTTTTCCATTTTATAGCAAACGTCAAAATCCAGGACTACGACACAGCTTTGCTCAGAAGTTTAAGGGACAAAATACTTGGCGAGAGGTTCGAGCATCAGAGGTTTACGGCTGGTTCTTTTCTCAGAAACCTTTACCCAAAACCTGTCCTTGAAGACGTTTTCTTCTTCAAGAAGGTTGTGCAGAAAATCGAGGAGGAAAAATACCGAAACTTTTTCACCTTAGCGCTGATAGTCGCGGCGGAGAAATCGTCCTTCATATATAGAGACGGCGCCGTTGTCAAAGCGGTTAAGGATAAGCCGAGGATACCTTCGTTGAGAAAGGCCTTGAGGAGAGTATGTAACTTGATGATAAGAGATGTTGAGGCTCTGCCGTTGAAGGACGTGCCTGCTGAAGTAAGGCTCTGGGATGCCAGAGACCTCGGCTTCATCGATGACGAAGCAATCGACGCCATAATAACCTCACCTCCTTACCTCAACAAAATCGAATACACCAGATGTTACTGGCCCGAGTACGAGCTCTTTTTCGAAGGCGTGGACCATCCTTCGATGCGCTCATATTTAGGCGTCAGACCAAAAGAGGTGAACTACTCAAAATACTCGGCAGAGCTGCCACCAGCGGCCAATCTATATTTCGAAGACATGGAAAAAGCCTTAGCTGAAATCTACCGTGTTCTCAAACCAGGCGGAAAGGGTGTGATGGTTGTTGGAGGGGGAGTTTTCCCTGACAGAGTTGTTGAAACAGATGTTGAAACTGCTGCAATAGCTGAAAAAGTTGGCTTGACGGTTGACCGTGTACTGGCCGTTAACAAGCGGGCCGCGACAACCGGAAGGGTTGTCAAAATAGGGGAGACGCGTGAGAGCATCATCTACTTCAGTAAACGCTAGCAACCTCATGGATTTCGCCCATGCTTATGACGTAGTTTCTGCCACGCCAGCTCACGGTCGGGCGCCTCCGAGACTTGTAGAAAGCAACCAACAAAACCAGCGTTAAGGTAGCAACTCCCACAGGCCACAAAAAGCCATACATGATGGATGCTCGGTGGCGCCTAGCTTCGTGACCAAGCACCAAGCCAGCCGAAACATAACAAACCATCCATCCAACATAATTTCCTGTCAGAAGAACAGCCACCGGCATCGTGAGACAGGCTGCGGCCAGGATGAAGTAGGTCACAAACTGTTTGAAATTCGCCTTGAGACTTAAAGGGATAAAGAGCCTCAGCATGCCGTTCCACAACGATTTTGAGTCATCATTCCAAGACGCCGTTAGCATCTGGGTGGCGTCGATGAACGCCATGTGTAAACCGGCTCGTTTCGCTCTGACAGCTATAGCCCTGTCTTCCAAGATCGTGTTTTTGACGGCTGCGTGTCCTCCAAGCATCTGGTATGCCTGTCTGCTCATCAGTATGAAGCTGCCGAAGGCGAAGGCCGACCCATCCTCCGAAATTCTGTGAGGACGGGCGAGGAAGTATAAGCCGGTCAAAAGTAATGGCATAATCGTTTTGTGGAGAAGGCTGGCAAACCTCAGGCGCGGATAAAGAGTAAGCATGTCGACGTTCAGCGTTTTTGCTGCGTTTAAGGCCCTTGCCAAGGCTTCGTTTGAAAACTCGGTGTCTGCGTCGGTGAAGAGAAGCCATTTGCCCGTCGAGTTTTGAAACCCGGTATTGCAAGCCCATGTTTTTCCAACCCATCCGTCGGGCGGGTCGCCGGCTCTAACCGCCTTAACGTCGAAAGCTGAGAACTGTTTAACAATCTCCCATGTGGAATCAGTCGAATGGTCATCCACAACGATTAACTCTTTTGAACACCCAGTTTGAGACAGCAGCGAGTGGATGCACCGTCCGATCGTCTTTTCTTCGTTTCTGACGGGAACTATGACTGAAACCTTGTCGTCAAAGCTTATTGGTGCATAGCTGCGGAGATTGCCTACAGCTTGGAATATCCTCATTTTCGCTATGAAGAGAACCGCCCACGTGGCGGCAAAAAAGCCAGCTATCGCTGTCGATGATATGTCAAGGAGCTCGTTCAACCCTTTGTCAGCTGTTAAACGTTTTATACAACCTTTACGGTTTATCCGATGATGTCCGACGACTGGTGGTTTGGAAGAAGGAGAAGAAGACCCTTCAGCTTCTTTGAAGAATTTGAGGCCATGATAGAGGAGATGCAGAGGGAGTTTATGGAGGAGGTGAGAAAAATTATGGACAGCATGCCGAGAGAGTTGGTGAAAGAGACCAGAACGCCCACGGGCGTGAGGAGACAGTACGGGCCGTTTGTTTACGGTTACTCGATAACGATAGGCCCCGATGGAAAGCCTGTTTTCCGACAGTTTGGCAACATACTACCCTCAGCCCTACCCAAGGGGATTGAAGTAAAGGCGGAGAGAGAACCTTTGGTGGACCTGATCGACGAGGATAGGTCAGTTAAGGTTGTAGCCGAGCTCCCGGGCGTAAGGAAGGAAGATATTGAGCTTCTGCTCGAGGGTAAAAGGCTCACGATAAAGGTTGACACTGCTGACAGAAAGTACTATAAAGAATTGGAGCTGCCGGCCGAGGTGGAGAGCGCTGGAGTTAAGGCCGAATACAACAACGGAGTGTTGAGCGTAACCATGCCGAAGAAAGAAGCCGCTAAACCGAAGGGAGAAAGAATCAAGGTTGAGTGAAATTTTAAAAATGTTTGTTTTTTAAACATAGTTAAATAAAGCAACTCTGTTGTCATCGCAACAATGGGAACCACAAAGATTTCCTGGATGATAGGTGGAGCGCAGGGTACAGGGGTTGATTCGTCTGCCAACGTTTTCTCCCGAGCGGCAGCGGTATATGGATTGTATGTCTTCGGAAAAAGAGAATACTACTCGAACATTAAAGGCCAGCACAGCTATTTCTCCGTGGTCATATCCGACAAGCCTGTCCGCTCCCACATGGACGAAGTTCATCTACTAGCCACGTTTGACTCGGAAACCGTGATACGTCATGCTTGGGAAGTTGTCGGCGGAGGAGGTATAATATACGACTCGATGACAGTCAGCGAAAAGATAACATCTATCCCCACGCTTGAGGCTAACGTTCTAGAGAGGATTAAGGCAAGGCTTTCGCGCGAATCTTTGGGCGAGACTGTTGGGGACGTGCTGGAGGTGGCTCGGCGTAACGGAGTGAGGCTTTATCCAATCCCCTACATGGAGCTGTTGAAGAAGGTTGGCGAGCTGACTGGCGAGAAACAGCTGAGCGCTCTTGCTAGGATGACGAACACGATAGCCGTGGGCGTTTCCCTTCATCTGCTGAACATACCTTTGAACCATTTAGAGGCTGCGCTTTCCCAGGTTTTCAGAGCGAAGGCTAGAGTGGTTGAGTCAAACCTCACCGCCGCCAAGGTGGCGACCGAGTATGCTCAGAAAACCTTCTCAGCAGACTTTCCCTACCGTGTTCAAGTATCGCAGAAGAAGCCGAGGCTGTTTATTTCCGGAACTTCCGCGGTGGCTCTTGGAAAAATCGCTGCAGGATGCAGGTTTCAAACCTACTATCCAATCACGCCGGCGGCCGATGAAAGCGTCTACCTCGAGGACCATCAGGTTTTCAGCCTAAGGGACGAGAACCCCCATCTCAGCGAGGCTGAGATTTTGGACGGCCATGGTTCAATCGTAGTCGTCCAGAGCGAGGATGAAATAGCCGCGGTGAACATGATCTCTGGCGCGGCGCTGGCAGGAGTTCGAGCTTCCACAGCAACTTCAGGTCCTGGGTTCGACCTTATGATCGAGGGAGTGGGGTGGGCAGGTATGAACGAGGTTCCCATAGTGATCACGCTCTACCAGAGGGGTGGGCCGAGCACCGGTCTGCCCACTAGACATGAGCAGGGCGAGCTTCTGTTCTCGATTTTCGGAGGGCACGGAGAGTTTCCGAGAATCGTCATGGCTTCGGGAGACATCGAAGAGGCCTTTTACGATGTTGCGAAAGCTTTCAACTATGCCGAGAAATACCAAGTTCCCGTCATACACATCCTAGACAAGGCTTTAGCGAACAGCAACATGACGGTGGATGTCTTTGACACAAGCAAAATCACGATAGACCGTGGAAAAACCCTAAACGCGTGGGACAGCTCCCTCGGCCCATACAAACGCTTCAAATTCACCGAAGACGGCATATCTCCCCGGACGGTTTTAGGCACCGAAAACGGGATTTTCTGGAACACTGGAGACGAACATGACGAGCTGGGCCACATAAGCGAAGACCCTGCAACGAGAGACAGGATGATGGAGAAAAGGATGAGGAAGCTTGAGATAGCTGATGCCGAGATACCTGACAGCGAAAGAGTGACGCTGTACGGCGACCATGACGCACCCTACCTGATAGTGAGCTGGGGCTCTACTAAAGGCGCGATAATAGACGCTCTCGAGCATCTCCAGACGGAGGGTATGAGGTTTGCCTTCGCCCAGATAAAGCTGCTAAACCCGTTTCCGTCAAGGTTTATGCAAAACCTCATTCCGTCCTACAGAAAAATCATCTGCGTCGAGCAGAACTATGTGGGACAGCTAGCCACTCTGCTCAGGGCTCGAACAGGACATCAGGTTGACCATTTGATATGCAAATACAACGGCAGGCCTTTCTCATTCTCAGAGATGAGGGACGGGTTGAAGGAGGCGGTCATACGTGGCCATCCAAGAATCGTCAAAAGAAGCGGGGGGTGAGGAAAGATGTCGGTTAAGCTTTCCATGATGTCTTTCCGGACAACAGTTCACAACGACTGGTGTCCTGGATGCGGCGACTTTGGCATACTGTCATCGATACAAATGGCCTTGGCTGACCTTCAGATACCGCCCCATATGGTTGCCGTGTTTTCAGGAATAGGATGCTCTGGGAAAACACCACACTACATCAACGCATTCGGAATACACACGCTGCATGGGAGGCCTCTGCCGTTCGCGATAGGTGCGAAGATTGCGAACCCTCGGCTCACCGTCATAGCGGTGGGCGGCGACGGCGATGGTTTAGGGATTGGGGCTGGGCATTTCGTGAACGCTGGAAGGAGAAACGTCGACATAACGTACATTATCCACGACAACGGCGTTTATGGTTTGACGAAAGGCCAGGCTTCACCCACGCTGGCGCGCGGGCTCAAAACAAAGTCTCTCCCCAAACCCAATGTAAATGACGCCGTAAACCCTATAGCGTTGGCCGTGGTATCCGGATACACCTTCGTCGCAAGAGGTTACGCCTACGACACCAAGCATCTCAAGGAGCTGATCAAGGCCGGTATACGGCATCGGGGTTCGGCCTTCATAGACGTTCTGCAACCATGCCCGACATACAACGACATAACAACGAAGGAATGGTATGGAGGGGAGGATAGACTAGTTGAGGGGAAGCCGTTGCCGAGAATCTACAAGCTTGAGGAATCAGGTTACGACGGCGAGGTTAAAGTCAACGACGAAAACGAAATCAACACAAAGAAGATGAACGCCATCGCGAAGTCTTTCGAATGGGGGGACAAAATCCCGATAGGCGTGTTCTACAGAAACCCGTTCATACCCAGCTATGAGGAGAGAATCGCCGAGAACATCAAAAACTATTTCTCAGCTCCTCCCGCAGCACAGACCGTGTCAACTGCAGACGGCAGGCCCCTCGCCTCAATCGATGAAATACTAAAAGAATTCCTCGTCTAAAAACGGCCCGTAAATTTTTCAAAACTTCGACATATTTTGCGAGTTTCCGACATAGACGCTTCATCCATCGAATATATATGCTTAGGATGAACCCTTGATACCGAGGAACCATGAAAAAGATGGTTTTGGCAACGGTTCTGCTGGCTTCGCTGGCGACGCTTGTCGCAGGGTTGGCTGCCGTAAACGCTTTAGGAGCACCTCCGTCTGCCCACCCACTTCATAGTCGAGGAGTGGGAGGAGGGCCTTGGTACAACAACACTCAAGTGACGGCCGTCGAGACTGTTATCGATGGTGTAATAGTGGACGCTGAGGGCCATTACTTAGTGGTCGGCACGGGCAGTGGTGAGATAAGGATAGCTGCGCCGCAACGATGGACTGTGAACGGCCAGACAAAGTCTTGGTTCAAGCTTTTCGCCGAGGATAGCCTGAACATCGGTGACAGAGTGAGAGCAACGGTTCTCACCGTCACGTTGACGAGGCCAACCGGAGTAACCGTCACAGCGCAAATACTAAAAGCCGTATCCGACCTCTCGACGGGCGTTGACGCGGCAGCAATTCTCCCACCACGGTTTCAACGCGCTTCATCCACAGCCTAAAACCCACAACTTTTTATTTTCTTTTGCAGCTGCACTAATGGATTGATGGTTCCTCCTGTATTGAGGCTCGACATTCTTTTCGAGGCTTTAAGCTGTTTATTCAGCATAGTAATAGCCTCCGTAGCCTTTCTAGCTTGGCGCAAGGTTGGCGCCAAGTCGTTGTTCCTCTTCTCCATGGCCTTCTACCTGATGGCGGCCGCCATGCTGGCGAGGATTGTCCTCGTAAGCTGGGTTTTCTCTTCCTCGCCGCCTCCACCGCCCATGCGCTTTCTGCCTATTCTAGTACTTCAGGTTCAGGAGCTGGTTTACTCTGTTGTCAGGATTTGCGCCTACATAGTTTTTCTCTATCTGTACGCTGCCTATCCCTTGAGGAAAGACAGTGTGACAGCTTTTGTAACCCCGGTTTCGTTGATATACAACCCGCTTTTCGAAGCCGTTTCAGCCACGATGCTGATTTTCGTGGTCTACCGGCTGTTCAAATTATCTGACCAAAGCCGTTCCAGCTACGTCTTATCAGCGTTCATTCTTCTGCTTACAAGCCATCTACTCTTCCTGCTAACACCCGTTTCCTTCCTGCTTTATCTGGTGGCGCATTTTGCACAGATGGTTTCCCTGGCCCTCTTTCTGACAGCTGTGTCGCTGGTGCTGATGCATGGTGAAAGACTATCGGTCTAAAGCAAAGATTTACGCCGACATACTCGAGTCAATTTACTCCCAAGGTTATGCGAGGCCGACAAGGATAATGACTGACGCCAACCTTTCCCACGACAGACTCGTCAAATACCTAGACATACTTATCGAGAAAGGTTTGATCAAAAAATCTGGCGAGTCTGAAAACGTGTTCACGATAACCGAGAAAGGGGTGAATTATCTTCACGAGTTTAGACGTTTTGAGAAGTTTGCCGCGGTGTTCGGTTTAAGGCTGTAGCAATTTTATGTGGAGGCATGTTGGGCCTTTTTCTTGACGATTCTTATCCTGCACAGCAGAGAGTCTCCATCCTTTATCTCGAAGATCTTCCGAATTTCTTCGGGGATGGTTATCCTGCCGCCGGCGGTGACTTCGGCGAAGAACGGTATATCCTCCTCCGATATCTCTACCATTTTTGCAGCAGTTATGATGTTAAACCTGCTTAATAACTTCACTCAACTCTAACCGGGCCTCCCACGCCTGAAAGATACGGCGTAAACCCGAGGTCTTCAACCCTGCTGTAAACATAACGTGAATCTTCTGGATGAGTGTTTATGAAAACGGTGGGCCCTGTCTGCATGGAAAAATAACACTCAACCCCCTCCTCCTCTCGAAGCCTTCTCACTTCCGAGACTATCTTTAAACTCTCGGGCGCCGCTATTATCAGCCTCCTCGGTCCTGTGGCGGTGACTGCGTGAAGCTCTATGGTGTCGAGCTCCTTGAGTTCTCCGAAGGTCTTGAAGTCACCTTCTTTGATAGCCTTCTCCATCACATCGCATCTTGCGCTTGCGTTCTTTATCCTTGCCTCGAAGAAGGTGGACAACTCGGCCTCTCTGTGAGCATCCTCGGTTGAGTATCTCGATCCAAGCGGCACCACAACCACCTTTAGCGGAAGGTTTTTCTCATAGGCAAACGACACGGCGTAGGAATCTTCGTCGGAGTTGCCCGCATACCATCTCGCATAATTTCCGACAACGCTCCTGCAAGCTGAACCTGCAAGCCTTCTTGCGATTCTCGAAACAAGACGCATATCCCATCCTTGAACGCTGTCCAAGCCGGATGCCTTGTAAGCTGCAGCGGCCAGAGCAGCCCCAGCCGACGATGAGAAGCCCAAGCCCTTGAACCGACCCTTCGGTATAGAGTTGAAGGAAACCACTCGAAAATTGTCAGAGATGTTTGCAAGCCTCCTCACATGATCTACTACTTGACGTATTCTTTCAAACTCCCGTCCGGTCACAGCCATGTTGTCGATGAAAGCCGTATCTTGCCCGAAGTCGCCGAACTCGACCTCCGTGGTAGTTGTAAAAGCGTCCAGGTTTACTGATATGCTATCGTGATAGGGGAGCCTGAGGCTCCAGTCTCTAAGCCCATGGTACTTGACCAATCCCTCCATGGTGTGCGCAACCGCCCTCGCCTTCAAGCCATCCACCTACGTGAACTTAACCGTCTTAAATCGCAGGGCCAGGCTTCTGGCTTCAGCGGCCACGTTCTCCCCGTCCATAGCCATTCTGAAAAGCCTCGCAATACGTGACATCTGTTTCACCCCCATTCCTCTTCTCGTAACCTCTGATGTTCCAACCCTAACCCCGATGTCAACGAGGATTCTTGATTTTTCAAGAACGTCTCTGACTTTAATGCCTTCGCTTTCCTGATAGGGTAGGTAGACTTGATGCGATTTGGTGTATCCGAGCTTTGTCTTGAACGGTTTGAGCCCGTTGTTTTCAAGCGAACGCGCGAGCTCAGCTGAGTTTTCTACAACCTTCTCAGCGTACCTGTGTCCGTTCCGTCTCATCTCGTCAAGAGCCACCGCGAGAGCAGCAACCCTGTTGAAATGTATGTTGTCCACAAATTTGTGGAAGGCTGTCTCTTCGATTTTTTTGGCAATTTTCTCGTCGTTCGTGAGAATGATGCCTCCCTGTGGTCCGAAGAAGGATTTGTGGGTGGAGCCGACAAGGACGTCAGCGCCGTCCTGAAGCGGTTTCTGAAACATGCTGCCAGCTATGAGCCCTAACACGTGGGAGCCGTCGTAAACGACGTAACCGCCGTAGGAGTGAACCGCTTCTGAAACCTCTCTCACAGGCATCGGATAAAGGAAAAGGCTGGCTCCGAGAACGACGACTTCAGGCTTTTCCCTCTGCAGCAACTCCACCGTATGTGCTGCATCAATTTGAAGACTGTCATAGGGGATGTATACGCTTCTGCATCCATAAATTTCTGGAATCTTGTCATTTGAGAGACCAGGGTAGCCTCCATAGAAAGGGTCTACGGAAGCTATCTTCCCATCTCTCCGACACAAGACATACAGGCACATCATCAGAGCCATGTGTCCTGAGAGAGGGGTAACGTTTGCGTGTTCGGCTTCGAAGACCTGCTTTCCAAGCTCCTCAGCCAAAAGCCAGACCTGATGTATCTTGGCCGTCCCCGAGTAAAACTCAGGCCTGAAACCATACCTTGAAGCCATGTCCGAGGCAAGCGCTCTCCTAACAGCTGGGCTCAGCACGTTCTCGCTCGCTATCAGGTTTAAACATTCCTGCCTGTACCTGTCATGCTGCAGAACTATCTCATAGGGCTTCGACGTCATTTAGGTTAACAAGCCAACCGGGAAATATTACTCTATTTTACACAAGAGCATAACGGGTGTCAGACTTCACCACACGCAGCGTAACGTAAGTGTTCACCGACAAAACCCCTCTTATCTTTTTTATGTTCTCAACCACCTGCCTGACATGGTTTAGGTCGAAGCCGATGACGACGGCTATTGCGTCGTAGTCTCCCGACAGCTGGTAAATGTTGTACACCTCCCTCATGGCTTTCAGCTCCTCAAGAACCTTATCCAGCTCTGAGGGCTCGATCTTTATCATCAGAGCCGCTGAGTTCCTCAACCCAAGCTTGGCGTGGTCCGTCAACACGGTCACCCTTCTTATCACACCATTTTTCAACAGCCTGTTGAACCTGAAGCGGACCGTGTTTTCGCTTACTCCAAGCCTCCTGCCTATGTCTGCGAAAGAGGCTCTGCCGTCTTCGTAGAGGATTGCCAGTAT
>JAWBJZ010000014.1:0-32769 GCA_038832005.1 Candidatus Caldarchaeum sp. | reverse complement strand
GAAAAGCCTTGAGAAAAGAGAATCTTGAGAACTGTGTTCTGTCCAGCCATATAGTCGTCCCCGGTCTCGGCAGATGTGAAAAATGCATAGTGCTCAGGCTCAACCCTCTGGTTCTCTGGCGAAGGCTTGAAAGAAGAGGCTACAGCCGTCAAAAAATCAGGGAAAACGTCGAAGCAGAATTTGTCGGCGCAGTCTTGTCGGATGCTGTGACAACGCTGGGCACGCGCAAGGTCTTCCAGATAAACACGACTGAAAAAAACAGAGAGCAGATAGTCACTTTGTGTTTGAGGATAGTCAGGGGTGAGTCTAAAGGTGATTCAGTTGACTGGCTAACAGACCTGACGGAGAGGCAGACATCGAGGCTATTGAGGTCTTTTGCACAAGCCATGGCTGGGAAAATTTGATACCTTTTTTAACCGCTTCTCACCACCATAGCCAGACGATGATTCCATCCGATTTCTAGCAAACTCACAAGGTGTTCAAAATGGTGTCGGACCACAGGGTGGCCGTTCTAGACAGAGATTTATGCGATTCAAAGAAGTGTGGAAACTGGCCTTGCATAACCTACTGCCCGCCTGTCAGGAACAAGATAGATGCCATTAAGATGGGTGACGACGGCTACCCGATAATAAGCGAGACCCTCTGCATAAGCTGCGGCATATGCGTCAAAAAATGCCCGTTCGAAGCCATAACGATCATAAACCTTCCCACCGAGCTTAAGGACAGCGTGGCACACCATTACGGCGTTAACAAATTCAAGCTTTTCCGACTACCTTATCCAGAGCGTGGTAAACTTGTCGGCCTGCTGGGGATGAACGGGATTGGCAAGTCGACGGCGATAAAGATATTGGCGGGACAGCTGACGCCCAACTTCGGCGTGTTGGAGGGAAGGCCCAGCTGGGAGAAGGCGCCAAAGTTCTTCCGTTCAACGTTGCTTAAGGAGCATCTAACCCAGCTGGCTAAGGGCGGGGTTAAGGTCTCTTACAAGCCGCAGAACATCGCCGACATTCCTAAAGTAGTTACAGGAACAGTGTCGGAGGTTCTGGGAAGGTTGGGTAAGCCTGAGGATGTCAGACGTGTGATGATAGACCTCGACCTAGAATCGTTAGCTGACAGGGAGGTGAGCGTTTTGAGCGGCGGAGAGCTTCAACGGCTGGCCATCGCCGCATGCCTGTTGAAGAACGCCGACACATATATCTTAGACGAGCCCTCGAGCTTTCTGGACATCCGGCAGAGGCTGAGGATGGTTGAGGCGGTGCGTAGCAGAATCACGGAGGATAATGGAGCAGTTGTAGCCGACCATGACCTGGCCGTTCTGGACTATCTCTCAGACGTCGTCTTCCTTCTTTACGGCGAGCCGTCCGTCTACGGGGTTGTCGCAGGCCCTTACGGTGTCAGGGAGGGCATCAACATCTTCGTAGAAGGCTACATCCCCGACGAGAACATAAGGTTCAGGGATGAGAAGATAGATTTTCAGCTCAAGCCTCCGACGAGGGCCGTTGACGCAAGCGTGGAGAGGCTTGTCTGGCCTGAAATGACCAAAAGTTTTCCAGGCTACAAGCTTCATGTGGCCGAGGGATGGGTTGGACGCGGCGAGGTTCTGGGCATAGTGGGGCCTAACGGAATCGGCAAAACAACGTTCGCCTCCATAATCGCGGGAGCAACTCAGACAGATGAAGGTTACTCGTTCGACCCTAAGGCTGTAAGCTACAAGCCGCAATACCCGCAGGCCGAGGACATAACCGTGGAGGCTGCTTTGAGGCGCGCGGCCGGGGAAGCCTACGACACATCACTATACAAGTCTATGGTGTTGAAGCCGTTCAGGTTGGAGAAGTTGTTGGACAAGAACATGATAGAGCTGAGCGGTGGGGAGTTGCAGAAAGTCGTCGTGGCAGAAGCGTTGTCTAGGAAAGCCGACATATATGTGTTGGACGAGCCCAGCGCCTTCCTCGACGTCGAGGAGAGATACCACTTGGCCAAGCTCCTGAAGAGAATGGCCTTGGAGATGAACGTCTACATACTGCTTGTCGAGCACGACTTCACAGTCCTCGACTTCGCCTCCACTGCGGTAATGGTTTTCGAAGGCCATCCCGGTGTCGAGGGATACGCTCACCCGCCAACAGACCTGAAAACGGGGTTCAACATGTTTCTCAAAGCCATGGACGTCACCTTCCGCCGCGACCAAACAACCAAAAGGCCGCGATTGAACAAGAAAGGTTCTCAGCTTGACCGCCTGCAGAAGCAAACAGGAGAGTACTATTACTTTGGAAGCTTTTAAGAGACCGTCGTCGCCAAGCCTTTTAAAATAGCTTGACAAACTGTTTACTGATTTTTTAGACAAAGTTTTATACCTGCCGAACACGGTGGATTAACAGGTTATGTCTTCGTCTACGACTCCGATGAGGAGGAAGGAGTTGAGCCTCAGAGTCGCTGAGGCCAGGCAGAGGGACATAGGGAGGAAAATAGCCAGAGTCGACAGCCAAGGGATGAAGGAGATTGACCTAAGTCCAGGCGACCTTATCGAGATAACTGGAAGGAGGACAACAGTGGCTATAGTTTGGCCGCCCTATAAGGAGGATGATGGTCAGGGTATCATAAGGATTGACGGAGAGATAAGACGTAACTCGGGGGTCAGCGTGGGCGAGTATGTGCGTATCAGCAAGACGACAGCTAAGCCTGCTACTAAAATCGTTTTGGCGCCTTTCGAGCCGCTTCCCTTCGTAGGAGACTTTGGCAGGATAGTCAGGAGCCAGCTCTTGAACATGCCCGTCGCAAAAGGAGACATCATAGTAGTCCCCGTCCTGGGAATGGGTGTGGAGCTTAAGGTCAGCTCGACAAGCCCGTCGCCCATAGTCATGGTCACCGAAAGCACCGTTGTTGAAATAAGCACAACACCCGCCAAACGGCTTGAAGAAGTCTCAGGAGTAACCTACGAGGACATAGGCGGCCTCCATGAAGAGCTTCAGAGAATCAGGGAAATGATAGAGCTGCCTCTCAAGCATCCCGAGCTCTTCAGACATTTGGGCATAGAGCCTCCGAAGGGAGTTATACTTTATGGGCCTCCCGGCACTGGGAAAACGCTTATCGCGAAAGCAATAGCCAACGAGACGGGTGCTCATTTTGTCTCGATAAACGGGCCTGAGATAATGAGCAAGTTCTACGGAGAGTCGGAGGCTAGGCTGCGTGAGGTGTTTCAGGAGGCTGAGCAGAGCGCTCCCTCGATAATTTTCATCGACGAGCTTGATGCTATTGCGCCTAAGAGGAGCGAGGTCACTGGGGAGGTTGAGAGGAGAGTGGTTTCGCAGCTGCTGACATTGATGGACGGGTTGAAGAGCCGTGGCCAGGTTATCGTCATCGGCGCAACCAACAGGATAGAGGCGGTAGACCCGGCGCTACGGAGGCCCGGGAGGTTTGACCGCGAAATCAGAATAGGCGTGCCCGACAGAAACGGAAGGAGAGAGATACTGCTTATCCACACAAGACGCATGCCCTTGGCTGAAGACGTTAACCTCGATGAGCTTGCTGAGATAACGCATGGCTTCGTCGGCGCGGACATAGCTGCGTTGACGAGAGAAGCTGCGATGAACGCGCTGCGCAGGTTTTTGCCGCAGATAGACCTTGAGAAAGAGGTCATACCGGCGGACGTGCTTGAGAAGATTAAGGTTACGCGGGAGGATTTCGCCAATGCACTGAAAAACATACAGCCCTCTGCGCTTAGAGAGGTTGTGCTCGAGGTGCCGAACGTCAAATGGGATGACATAGGTGGATTGGAGGCTGTGAAGCAGGAGCTACGCGAAGCCGTAGAATGGCCTCTCAAATATCCCGACGTCTTCAAAAGGCTTGGAATAAGGCCGCCGAGGGGGATCCTGCTGTACGGCCCTCCGGGAACTGGCAAGACGCTTCTGGCTAAGGCTGTTGCAACAGAAAGCCAGGCCAACTTCATCAGCGTCAAGGGTCCTGAAGTGTTGTCGAAGTGGGTTGGGGAGTCGGAGAAAGCCATCAGAGAGATTTTCCGGAAGGCGAGGGAAACAGCGCCCTGCATAGTGTTCTTCGACGAGCTTGACTCCATAGCCCCGCGGAGAGGGATTCACACAGACGCCGGAGTCACCGACCGCATAGTCAACCAGCTTCTCACAGAGATGGACGGCATGCAGTCGCTCAAAGGCGTGGTCGTCATGGGAGCTACCAACAGGCCTGACATACTTGACCCAGCGCTTCTAAGGCCGGGGAGGTTTGACCGCGTCCTCTACGTGCCTCCTCCAGACAAGTCAGCTAGGCTGGCGATCTTTAGGATACACACCCGCGAAATGCCTTTGGACTACGACGTCAACCTCGAAACTCTCGCGACGGTGACAGAGGGCTATACTGGAGCGGACATTGAGGCTGTGGTCAGGGAGGCTGCGATGCTGGCTGCGAGAGAAAACCTCCAAGCCCAGAAGGTTTCGATGAGACACTTTGAGAAAGCCTTGGCGAAGATAAAGCCCAGCGTCGGAGCTGAGGAAAAGGCTGAATACGACAGGATCGTCAGCAACTTCAAGAAATCGATGGCTTACATCGGATGAATACTATCGAAGTATAACGCTGGAATAACGCGAATAGTGTTGCATGCGGTCGTTGAAGCCAAGCGATAAATAATCCTGCAGCGAGACGGCTTCACGAGGTAAAAGAAATGCGAGCGCCATGGAGGAAGGAACCGGTTGAAAGACCAGCCTACGTACAGGCCATACCCTACCAGGATAGAATGCTGGAGATTCTGACGCAGTTGAAAATCCAGAACGAGAAGCTTAACAGAACCATCGAGAGGCTTAAGCATAGGGGGAAAGAGCTTTTCGAGCAATGTGTCAGAGCTGAGCAGGAGAAAGACACCGCTAGAGCGACGATTTACGCCAACGAGATAGCGCAGCTTCGTAAGATGACGCGGACGCTGCTCGCCAGCCACATGTCCCTCGACAAAGTTGTCCTGCGGCTAGAGACCGTGAAAGAGTTCGGAGACGTCATGCATGTGCTAGGCCCAGCAACGCAGATAATCAAACAGGTTCAGCATGAGATTTCAGGAATAGTTCCAGAGGTTGCGCACAGCCTGAGGAGAGTCGACGAAATGCTCGAAAGCATAATTATCGAAGCCGGCAACGTCACGGGGGGCAGTGTATACGTTTCCGTAAGCGACCCTGAGGCGCAGAAGATAATGGAGGAGGCTGCCGAAGTGGCTGCGCAGAGGATGAAGAGCAACTTCCCCGAGCTGCCTGAGACATACCAGCATCTCGAGACGGCGGCTCAGAAAGCAGACTAGCCGCCAAACCTCTCCATTTTTTACGTCATCTGCTGATGTTGAGCTGTTTCTCAGCCGACTTGTTGTGCAAAGGTGAAATAGCACCGCGTCGCCGTGGAGCTGATGCATTTCACCGAGGCCGTTTTTCTCGGCGTTCTGCAGGGATTGGCTGAATGGCTGCCAATCAGCAGCGAAGGGTTCGTCACCCTCTTTTCACGCCTCGTCTTCGGGAGAAGCCTCGAGTCGGCTCTTGTCTCCGCCATCTGGCTGCACTTGGGAACGTTGATGTCGGCGGTTGTTTATCTCAGGAAAGACGTCGCCATGGTTTTAGGTGGAATTGTGTCGCCGGGAAGGGGTAGGACCATGCTCGTGTTCCTGGTTGTGGCGACGCTTGCCTCAGCCGTTACAGCGGTCCCGCTTCTGGTTCTGTTCCGCGGCCTAGCCGTCGCGGATTCGGCCTTCGCTCTGCTGGTTGGCCTCTTCCTCATTCTCGCCGCCTTCATGCCGAGGAAAGCCATCCTCAACGAATTGGTTTCTTTGCGTGCTGCGTTGCTGGTGGGCTTTGTTCAAGGCTTTTCCATATTACCTGGCGTCAGTAGGTCGGGGGTGACGGTTGCCGCGCTGCTGTTATTAGGCAACACGATTCATGACGCCTTCCGCACGAGCTTCTTGATGAGCATTCCCGTCGTGGCTGGAGCTCAGCTTCTCCTGCCTGCCTTGTTCGAAGTTTTCACAGTCAACGTTGAGATGATTGCGGGTGCTGCCGCAGCCTTTGTCACAGGCGTTTTAACGATGAGGCTTCTCATGACAGCCAGCATTAAACTTAACCATCGTAAGCTCATGTTAGCGCTGGGCGCTTTAGTGATGCTTTTGGGCGTTTCGATGTTTCTATAAAGATGGTTTGGGGGGATAAAGACCTCCCGTTTTCCGCCGTCTCGCATAATCGTTGAGCATTCTGTACACCGCGCCATGCGGCGAGCCGTTGACCAACGCCACCACCGCCTCCTCAGCCGCTTTGACGTCGTCGAACTCACCTATGATGGCAACCGTGTCGCCGTAGATCGACACGTCGACGTGGCATGTTTCCTCGATTATACGTCTTGTCTTGCCCTGACTGCCTATTACACGAGCTTTCACACGCGTCAAATGGTTATAGTTATTTCCGACGTATTCTGTCAGGTCGATGACCGAGAGAAACACACCGTTTTCTGCTAGCTTGAAGGCTTTGTCGGGTGGGAAACCCCTGCCTATTGCTGTCACGATGTCTCTTGCCTTGAACAGGGCTGTCGGGTCTCCGCCCTCGCCAGCTGGTTTAGCGAGGTTTATAACCACCGTTCCATCTTCGCTGTTTACGCTAAGCACCACGCCCAGATTCTTCTCTATCCTCGCCTTGACCATGCCGTCTTCTCCAACCAGCACGCCGACGCGCTCCTTCGGGATGTTGACCACGAAAGAAGACTCTGTAATTCCCTTAAACCTGTAAGGCCCCTGCATGATTCACCCCCCTCTCCTGATTTTCTTCAACATCTCCTCGCCGTCGACCCTAAGCCCAGCTTTGGTGAAGAAACTGCTCAAAACACTCACCCCATGCGTGAGAAAGGTTTCAGCCATCGGATGGTCCTTCGCAACCGCTTGCGCCAGGTCTATCAGATACAGCTTTAGCCCCTTCCCAACCATGATGTTATACTGGCTTAGGTCGCCGTGAACCATCCCCCCATCGTTGTAGAGCTTCGCCAAAATCTCGACAACTTGGTTGAATATGGTCTCCAGCTCGTCAGGCTCGAACTTCTCCTCATGGAGAAGCGGGTACCTGACGCCGTTTTCTCCGAGAAACTCCATGACCAACACGTTGTTTTGCTGGAACAATGGTTTCGGCACAGGCACGCCCGCATTGAACGCCTGCGTAAGGTTTGCATACTCGCGTTCAGACCACAGGTAGATGAACCTTCTAAAGTTCCGTGGAATTTTCTTAAAGCGCGGGTCGTTGACAACGTACTGAAGCCTGTTTCTCCTAAACTCAGCTGTTGAGACCAAGTAGATTTTAACGGCAACTTCTAACCCCGACCCGTCAACCCCATGGTATATCCGAGACTCTTTCCCAGTGCTGACAACGCCCATGACCTTTCTAAGCCTGCCAGTGTTCAGCATGTCGTAAACAGTCATAAGCGTCTGGCCGTCGAACACTTCCTCAAGGCTCTCATCTAACTCAGACCTTTTGACGAGATAACGTTGCTCCCTATCCTTACGATATTCCTTCAAGCTGAGCTTCCTCTCAGCCTTATCCCACTGGCTCAAACCATCCCATCACTGATTGGATGAAGCCAGCATAAAACCATAAAACACAACACCTCTGAACATGCATTGTGAGACAACCTGTTGTGACGCTCCACCATGGCTATGCCCGCAACACCGACGAACCTGGATAGAGAAAATGGCCGCACAGTAAAATGCATTTAAACCTGTGATATCATACCCGTGAAGGGAAAATGTCTTGAACAGACGCATCCTTGTGGCGATGACAGGAGCCAGCGGCATCATATACGGAATAAGGCTCCTACAGGTTCTCAGAGACACAGAGTCGGTTGAAACCCATTTGATCGTTAGCCACGATGCTGAGAAAACCATAGGCATCGAGACGGAATACACGGTCTCATACGTGAAATCTCTCGCATCCTACAGCTATGAGTTTGACGACTTGGCTGCAAAACCATCAAGCGGCTCCTTCAAACTGGATTGCATGGTTATAATCCCATGTAGCATGAAAACTTTGGCCAGCATAGCTGTGGGCTACTCCGACAACCTGATAACGAGAGCTGCGATGGTTACGCTCAAGGAGCAGAGGAAACTTGTCCTAGTCCCGCGTGAAACGCCGTTGAACCAGATACATATCGTGAACATGCTCAAGGCTTGCAGGGCGGGTGCGATTATACTTCCCGCCATGCCTGGCTTCTACCACAGGCCAAAAACCGTCGAGAATTTGGTGGACCATGTGGTTGGAAAGGTTCTCGACATAATCGGGGTGGAGCACAGTCTGTACAGGAGATGGGAGGGGCTGAGCACGTAGGTAGCCTAGGTGAAAAACGCTGTCCCAGTATTTCGGCAAATACCTTTTGTCGAAATGGGTTTATGGCTACGCCCTTCCCTTAAAAATAGTCGAGAAACTAGCGTTGCAGACGGAAGACGAGCTGCTTCACATCGGGTCGGGAACGGGTCAAACCTCCCTGCTGATATGCCGCAGATTCGGCTGCAGAGTAACCGGGGTGGAACTAAGCCCGCAAATTGTAGACGTGGCTAGCAGAAGATCAGCGCAGAAAAAGTTGAATAAGCTTGTGTCGTTCCGCTTCATCGATGATATTCTCAAACATGCGAGAAAGTATCGGCGCGTGTTCTTAGAATCCGTGCTCAGCTATCTCGAAAACCCTGCGAATCTGCTGAACCACGTTGTCGACAGAGGCTGTAGGCTTGGGCTGCTGGAGCTCGTGTGGAAAACAGAACCAACAAGCGAAGATGTCCTTAACGCATCAAAGGTCTTCGGCGCTGCAAAATTCGTGGAAACAGAACATTGGAAAGCATTTCTCCACGACTGTGGGTTCCATGTTGTAGACTGCGGTGAGGAGAACCTTACTCTATCCCGAAAGCTGTTAGATGATTTGAAGATATCACCTACCGTTACTGTGCGGGGAATTGCTGCTTCTATGTTCAAGGCTTTGACCGTAGTGGAAGCGCGGGAACAGCTGGGGCTTTTTCTATCTTTTTTCCGAAAACTTTCTCGAAAAATGTGTTGCGGCTACTGCATAGCTGATGCATGACGGTATGATTGGTTCGAGCCGTCGCCCAAGGCCGGACCTCCGGGCTGCATGGTTTTTGACCGGCTTATCCGGGTTTGCCTTCTCTCCTTTCGGTTTCCATACTTCTGAGAAGGTGTCGCTTAATCTTGCCGGTTTGAGTCTTAGGGAGTTCGCCGACGAACTCTATTTCTTTAGGGGCTTTGTATGGCGCTATTCTTCTCTTGACAAACTGCCTGATCGCCTCTCTGAGCGCATCGCTTGCCGTGAAGCCTTGTTTGAGGACGATAAATGCTTTGACAACCTGGCCTCGCTCTTGGTCAGGCACACCTATCACAGCCGCCTCCGCCACCGCCGGATGTTTAGCCAGCGCGTCCTCAACCTCATGGGGTGAAATCCGGTAGGCCGCAGATTTTATTACATCGTCGCTTCTGCCGACGAACCAGAAGAACCCCTCCTCATCTCTGTAGGCCATGTCGCCCGTGTAGTTCCATCCCTGTTTGACAGACTCGGCCTGCTTGTCCGGGCTTCTCCAGTACCTTATGCCAATCGGCCCTATTACCGCGACGTGTCCGACTACTCCTACGGGCGTCTCGTTTCCAACGTCGTCGACCAACCTTACTTCAAAGCCAGGCACCGGAAGGCCCACGGACCCCGGCTTGACGTGTCCAAACCTAGACGATATGAAGCCGTCGAGAAGCTCGGTGCAGCCGAGGTGTTCCAAAACCTCGCATCCGAAAAACTCTCTCACTTCATTGTACAATGTGGGAGGACATGGCTCGCCAGCGGTCACGCACACACGAACTGAGCTCAGGTCATACTTTTTACGTTCCTGCTTCAAGGCTACGATGGCCCGGTAAGCCGTGGGCACGCAGTAGAAGACCGTGACCCTGTGCTTTTCTATGAGTTCTAAAACATGGGCAGGATAGAACTTTATGGAGCCCATGAGGGATGTCGTGGCTCCGTGGCGTAACGGGTTGCATAGCAGGCCGGTATGCCCGTATGCGAAGGCTAGGGAAGGAGTTCCTCCCCACACATCCGACTCGCTCGCCATCAACACGTTTTTCGCATAACAGTCCGCGACGGCCAAGTAGTGTCGGGCGGTGTGTATACAGCCTTTTGGCTGACCGGTTGTTCCCGACGTGTAGAGAAGCAGCACTGGCTCGTCCTGGTCCAAGCGGACAGGCTGCAGTTCTGTGGCGTCCTCATACCTGTCAATCAACTCATTGAAAGATATGTATACGTCCTTTACCTCATTCTGCTCCGCTTCCGCGATGACCGTGTGTCTAACTGTTTTTAAGTTGGGCTGAGCTTTTTCAACTTCGTCAAGTATCTGGATGCTCGTTATCAGGATTTTGGCTTCGCAGTCGTTGGCTATATGGGATATCTCGTCCGCCCTGAACATGGGATGCACTGGAACCGTGACCGCGCCTATTTTTTGGACTGCAAGGGAGCTTACGATGAATTCAGGTATGTTAGGGAGTATGAGCATCACACGGTCGCCGGCTTCCACTCCCAATCCTCTCAAAGCGTTCCCAAACCTGTTCACCATCAGCCGCAGCTCCTCATACGTTATCTTCCTATCGTCAACCATAACCGCAGGCTTTCCGCCTCTGCCACTCCTGACATGTTCGTCAACCAATGTTTCAGCAATGTTGAGTTTTACAGGCCATTTCCGAGCCTCTGGAAAGTCAAGCTTAAACCGTGGCCACATCTCCTTGGGAGGCCCATACCTCTCCATCAAAGACAAGCAACCACACCGGCTTAACGCAATTCTTCTTCGGCTTAAGCCTTTCCGCCAAATTTAGAAGATAAAATGACGGTTGCCTAACCAACCTGCAGAAAGTGCTTTACCCTGTTAAGTTTTTCTACTCCGTTCTTGAGTTAAAACCATCGTGGCGAAAATCAGCGTAGGCGGTGTGGTGTTTGACGAGGCTTGGCTCGACTCGGGAGGCGTCAGGCTGCACGTCGTCATAGGCGGGGCGGGCAGGGCTCTCGTTTTGCTTCACGGGTGGCCAGGCTATTGGAAAGACTGGGAAAAAGTCATGCCGCTTCTCGCTTCAGATTTTAAGGTTGTCGTCCCAGATTTGAGAGGGTTCGGGCTGTCGGATAGGCCGGAAGACTACAACGAATACACGCTTGACCGCTATTCGCAGGACGTGAAAAACTTGTTAGACCTGTTGGATGTTGAAAAAGCTTTTCTGAGCGGTTTTGACGTCGGCTCGTCCGTAGCCTCTTACTTCGCCGTAAAAAATGAAGAGAGAGTGGGAGGACTTGTTCTCATCAGCCCGTCCTATCCCGGGCTTGGAAAACGCCGTCTCGAAGAGAAACACGCCCGTGAGAACTGGTATCAGTTCTTCCACCTCACAAACCTCGCCGAACAGCTGGTAGGATACAACAGAGAGACTGTGAAAATTTACCTAACATATTTCTTCCGCCATTGGTCTTACAGACCGGCTTTCACCGAACGCGACATCGAGGAGTACGTTGACGTCTTTTCCCGCGGACTGGCCGGCGGCTTCAACTGGTATAAAGCTCGTGTCAAGACAAGGTACGTTGACTGGCTCGGCAGACCTGTAACGGCTCCAACACTCATTCTCTGGCCCGACAAAGACCCGATATTCCCGCTGGAATGGAGCGACAACGTCAAAACATACTTTCCAAACTCCAAGCTTGAAGTCATCAGAGATTGTGGACATTATGTTCCTAGGGAGGCGCCGGACGAGTACATCGCCAACGTCAAGCAATTTCTTTCCAGCGACGAGTTTTAAACAACCTCTGCCGTTTAAGCGACAACTTGCTTGCGCTTTGAAACGCTCTCATCAGCTTTCTTGAGGTATTTGGCTCGCATTTCCAACACGGAGAGGGGACCAATCCTAAAATATTTGCGGCAACCATGCTGGCGTCGAATTAGATAACCGCTTTGGGTTGACGTTGCATGAACCTGCAGCATAGATACAGCGTGCGTGAGTTCACCGTGCGCTATCGTCTTGAATCGTTGCTACAGCTGTCTCTTTTCAGCCTTCTCGGATATTTCTCCGCCGACCTTTTCAATCAAGCAAAAGACCTGCTTCTTTTCATTACCGCCTGGCTCTTAGTGTTTGTGGTAATCGCCGGCGGATGGCCTTACGCTCCTCCGCTGGGCACTGTATCCCGAAGGATATGGAAGACTGGGTTGTTGATGTCGTCGCTTCTCCCAGCCGCAGCTGTCACAACGTATCTATCCCTCAGTCTCATCAGGATGTTTCCTCCCGAATACGTTGGAGGAAGCATGATTTACGTCGCCGGTCTATGGGGTGTTGTCCTCGAATCATGGCCTATGCGTCACTATCATCCGCGGAAGGCCTTCGCAGCGGGTGCTTTGCTGTCGTTTCCTGCGGCCGTTGTACTCTCCACGTTACTGCAGAATAGGGTCGCGTTTGAGAGTCTGTTCGGATTCTACCTCACACATATGGCCTTGTCTTTTATGTTTTCCCCCTCGCTTGTGTTCCAAGGGCATCCGTTCCATAGGCTGTGGAGACAGCCGTCGATAGGTTTTGCTGCAATCTTCTCAACCCTGCCCGTAGCGTTTGCGGTGTTTTACTTACTCGGCCATCTCAGCAGTCAATCCCGGCAGACGATGGTGGCTTTCTTCTCCAGCATGATTTTATGGCAAGTTCTGCACTCATGGGCTTTCTGCTATCTCTTTTCGCTAAAGCGGACGCAGCCGTTGAGAGGACTCATCACCTCAGCATCAACCATCTTAACTGCAGCAGCATGGACGTATGCTTGGACAAATCTAACGACGCCATTAAACGTGGCGATGGTCAACCTGTTGATAATTCTGCCCAGCCTGATTATTCACAACATCTTCTGGCTTAGAAAACCTTTTTCAGCACCGTTGCTGTTCGGCAGCCCAGCACAAGGGCAGACAAGTCTGGAAAAGTTGAACGAGTGGTTTTTACAGGTGGCTGACTAGCTCGTCAACGTTTCCGACGTTGTAGTCGGCTTCAACAGACTGCTGTCTTTCCCAGCGTTTTATGTTAGAAACAAGAACGGTAGTCATGCCCAGGGTTCTCGCCGGCTTTAAGTCGGACTCGTAAGTGTCACCAACCATGACCGCGTCCTCTGGCTTGACTTTGAAGAAGCTTAGCACTGTCTGGAAATGTATAAGGCTGGGCTTGCCGATTACAATGGCGTTTTCTCCTGTCATGTATTCAAGCGCGTGTACTAAAGCTCCTGGCGACATGAGAGGGCCTTGGTTCGGCGAATAATACCATCTAACCTTGTTGACGGCGATGAAGGGAACTTTCTTGTTGTTGATTGCCCGCAAAGCCTCCGTTAGCTTCTTAAAGGTCAGGAACCTGTCGAGACCTACCACAACCGCTTCAGCCTCTCTCCACCCATCTACTATCTTATGGCCATGGCTTGTCAACTCTCTTCTAAGCCCCTCTTCGCCGACGACCAAGCACTTAACCCGGCCCATCTTCTCCCTCAGATATTCGGCAGCAACCCTAGCAGCCAGCCATACTTGGTCCCGCTGAACCATGAACCCTAAGCTCCTGAACAAGGACCATGCTTCGAAAGTGCTTTGATGCGAGCCGCTGCCCAGAAGACCGAACGGTATTTGATTGCGCTTCAGCGTGGCGAAGAGCCTGTATCCGCCGAGCACACGGGTTTCATGCTCTAAAGTTCCAGTTATGAGTACGCCGTCGATGTCGAACAAGAACAGCTTCTTATGGTTCAGGCTCATGAAACAAATTAGGATGTGTAGAGGCCGACTAAAACCCGGCCGTCCTCTATCTTCGTCGGGAAGGTTGCTAACGGTCTCGCCCTGCCGTGGTGCGGATGGGTTAGGACCCTGCCCGTTCTTACGTCGAACTTTGCGAGATGGTCTATGCATGAGACTGAGTATGTTTCTACGAAGCCGTCGGAGAGGAAGCCCCCTTCATGGGTGCACATGTTTTCCACGGCGAAGGTTCTGCCCATAGTTCTGACTATCAAGAGTTCAAGCCATCCGTCAACGATCACCAGCCGCTTTCCAAGCTCTTCTAAAATCTTCACGTCGCATGCTTCAACCCACCTTGACGGAGGAGTTTCTTCAACCGCTTCTTTCGGAAAGCGTTTCATGCAGAGCTCTAAAACAACGCCCGCTAAGTAGTTTGAAGGCTCAACTACGTCGGGGTCTCTTCTATACTTGCCTATGAAGTCGTCCATGTATGTGTTGAAGTCATACTCCGTCGCGGTAAGGGTTAGCAACACCTCTCTGAGCCGCTGGTTGTTTGAGTAGAAGATGCCTGCTCTAGCCGCAGTCACTAAAAGCCTGTAGCATAGCTTGGTTGCAGCCAAGATGTCAGCCATTCCTTCAGCGTTTGCCACGCATTCACGGAAGGCCTTGTACGCTCTCTCCACCAGCTTGGGCCTGTAGCCTGTCGTCGTCTCGATGATGTTGAGGAGCTGTCTTCTGCTGCGGGTCAGGTAGGTGAGCATGACGCCTAGGGTGTGGTAGAGATATGGGTCGCTGGCTATTTCCTCAGACTCGGCCGAGGCCTCTGACAAACCGTAGATGGTGAAATCCAGCATGGTCAGAAGGTTGTCGAGATAGTTTCTCGACAGTTTTTCGTCCCTGCTCTTGAGGACGGTGCAGCAGGCGTTCCAAATGACAGGCTCGAAATCCCAAGCTTTTATCTCCTTAAGGCGTTCAAAAAGGTAGCTCATAGCGCATGTTCCTTGGCAAGCTCCACCCGCCTCTTTCTAGCCATGTCGATCGTCGGCAACGTGTATTCTTTGGTTATGCGTAGAACATCCAGCCTAGCCTCGAGAGTTGTGCATTTGCTCAGCCATGTTCTCTCAGCTATCGACCAGTGGAAAAGCTCGTCGTCCAGCAACTCTCTGAAAACAGCCTTGATCTCCGGATATCTATCTCCTGCAGCTTCTTCAACGCCTCGGTGATGGCTGACGCTCGTCCACTCAACAACCTGCAGCACTGAGGTGAACCTCAGCTGGAAAAACTCAGGCCTTTCCAAAGCCAGTTTAATCGGCAGCTCGAAAACCTGCACCCATTCGGGCATCGGTGTGAAATTGTCCATGCTTCCTCCATACTGTTTGAGAAGCCTATGCCTGAGAACCCAGTGCCTCGCCTCGTCTGAAACCTGTCTCGCAAACATGGGGTAGAACTCGGGGTCGACATGTTCGGCGTAATCCTTGACGAGCTTGGCTACGACCGCTGCTGCAGCCCATTCGTTCCAGGTCCCCTGCCGCAGCCATGAAATTATCGCACCCTTGTCAGCTGTCTTAATCCATTCCTGTCCATAACGGTAGTGTTGCTCGAAATGCGTCTGGTTGACTCTCTTGAAAAACTCGACGAACTCCGCGTTTGACATTCTGGCTATTTCTGCAGCCGAAACGGCTTCAGACATGCGATGGGAGTTTTTGTCTGACAGGTATATAAGCGTATGCGACGCACGGCTCAGCCCCTGTGGTTCAGTGCTTCACGGTATGACACGTGATGGCTTCTCTCGGCCGTAGCCCAGCTTCTTTATCTGCTCCCGTGAAGGCCATTCTCCGAAAGCCTGCCAAACCAGTGCAAAAATTATGTAAGGCTGCACACCCATGTCGTACATCTTCACACCATCCCTCGAAAGCACCAGTTTCTTCTCCTCCTCGGTCAGCCCAAACTCATCCATGACCTTGTTCATGTCTCTCTTGAATCTTTCTCTGAAATCAGGGTCTCTGAAAATCATGTAGCCCAGCTTGTGGATACGGAGATGCTCGAGAGGAGGATATCTGAAAATTATCGTCATCTTCGCACCTCACGTCCTAAACCATACAACGCTGTAGCCGTTGTTCCACGCGGTCCAGTATGTTAGCACCTCGGTTGACTTGGCGTTGGCGCAGCTCGCTGCCGCAATCCAGGTCCCCAGCTCGTGGTTGCCCGTCGAGTCAAGCCAGTCGTAGTCGAGGTCGCATAACTCCCTAAACTTCCCACGCTCCAACATGTTCAGAATATATCTGTCCGCTTCCTCGTCTATGTTACCGTAGTAAGGCGTTCCGGGGAAGTGGGACAGGCCTCCCGTCCCTATGGCGAAAACTCTCTCAGGCCTCTTGCTTCTTTCCAGAACTCTACGGACCGCTTGACCGAGGTCGTAGCACCTCTTCAGCTTGACCCGTGGATGAACGTTTGTGTTTAGCTGGAATGGTATGACCCTTATGTCTGGAACGTTGCATGTCTGCAGAATCCAGTAGAGCGGAGTTGTGAACGGATGGTCGAAGAAATCAACCTCCTGCGAGAAGCCAACGTCAAACTCTTCCTCAACGAGTCCGAAGAGAAGCTCTTCCGCGAGCTCGTGATGGTTTTTAAGATGCAGAACCCTGCGGCCTCCAACGCAGTAGTTCGCCGCTTCACCTGTGAAGACCATCATTTGCGGGAAGTTGCCGAACCAAAATGTTTGGACATGGTCGGCGCCGAAGACCAACAAGACATCAGGCTTGAGGACGTTGATTCTTCTCCCTATCTCCTTAAAGCATTCCCGCACCTTTTCCATCTCTCTGACGTACTCCTCGCTCTCCTCCCATGGAAGCTGGTAAACGACCGGCGAATGTGGACCCGCCGCGGCACCCACAACAATAGCCAAGCAAACACCACCCCAACCCAATCACAAAAAATTTCTCACATTAAGAAAGATAGTTGACAACGTCGTCAACCTTCTGAACTATGATGTCAGGCTTGGGTTCAATCTTATCAACGTCCTCTTCCTTCGTAACCCCCGTCAGGGTTAGAATGGTTTTTATTCCGAGTTCTTTGGCCGGAGCCAAGTCGTTAAAATACTCGTCACTAACCATCGCGGCCGTGTGAGCGTCAACGCCAAGCTTTTTCAAAGCCATCTCATACATTATTCTCGAAGGCTTGCCGATGACGACCGCCTTCCTGTCCGACGCATACTCTAACGCTTTGACGATCGGCCCTACCGAGATTACCTCACGGCCTTGTTCAGGAATTCTTTTTGATGTATGGCACGCTATCAGCTCTGCGCCTGCTCTCAGGAAAGCCAACGCTTTGTTGAGCTTTTCATAGGTTAGGTCTCGGTCCAGACCTACGACAACAAAGTCGGGCTTCCCTGCCTCGTCGTTCACCACTATGTGTCCGTATTTTTGAAGCTCGTCGGCAAGAGAGGGCTCGCCTAAAATCCAGACACGGGCGCTGCCGACCTTTTCTCTCAGATAGATTCCAGTAGCCTGGCCGGCTGACAGAACCTCGTCCTCCATTATCGGCAGCCCAACGCCCCTCAACTCCTTTAAAATGTCTTCGTTTCGCTTGGTGGCGTTGGTCAAAACCAGAACCTTTATGTTTCTTTTCCTCGCTTCCTCGATGAGCTTTATGCCGCCGATCAAAACTGTTGCACCTGTTTGGCTGCGTGTGGTCAATGTTCCCTGGACGTCTAGCAACAACGCGTTAACATGCAACATCGTCTTCCTCTACAAACTCTCCGAGTTGTATATATTGGTTTTGACCGCTTTACGCCCAGCGCAGACGACAGCCTCGTGTCAGAAGGTGTCCAGCACGGAGGTGGTTGCACCTTCAGCGTAAAACGAGGCTTCGAACGCCGTTTACGTGACTAGGGTTCTGCAACCACCCGGTTGCGCAGAAGGCCGACTCTCTCTATCTCGGCCTCAACCACATCGTTGTGTTTCAGGTATTGTTTGCCTGCTGCCGCAACTCCGGAGGGAGTGCCCGTAGCTATTATGTCACCCGGCTCTAGGGTGATTCCGTCTGAGATGTATTCGATGAGGCTGTCTATCCTGTGGAACATGTCGGTCGTCTCGCCTTCCTGCCTAACCTCTCCGTTGACCTTTAACATGAGACGTAGGGGGTACGGGTTGCCAACCTCGTCTTTGGTGACGAGATAAGGCCCGCAGGGTGCCGCTGTGTCGAGGCTCTTGCCCAGAACCCAGTTCTGCCCGTAGGGGTTAAGCTGCTGAGGCCAGCCTGGAGGAAACTGCTTATCCCTGAAGCTTATATCGTTGAAGACAGTGTATCCGGCTACGTATTCCTCGGCCCTGTTCCTCGGAATGTACTTTCCACGCCTGCCTATCACGACGGCAAGCTCAATCTCATAATCCACCTTGTTTGAAGTCTTCGGGATGATGATGTCTTCGCCATGACCGATTAAAGTGTTGGCGAACTTTCCGAAGAAGTATGGCTTTTCAGGCACCTTTATGCTAAGCTCCTTGCCGTGGGAAACATAGTTCGCAGCCACACAGAGAATTTTCCTCGCCTGTGGAACTGGTGGCTTGAATTTTATCTCCTCGGTCTTCAAGTAAACATCTTTCACACTACCAGACCCCTCGACTTTCTTCGCTATTCTCTTAACAACCTCAATCGCATCCTCGCCGCCGGCTAAGAGGCTTCTCATAGATTTGAGCCAGCTGGGAACCTCGTCGTCATCATAGACGTGTTTGTAGGCTTCAGTTAGGTCTAACACGAGGTTGTTGGCGGTCAGCAGGCCCACGCGTGTTTCTCCGCCGGCGGAGAATGACAGAAGCTTCATGGCGTCAGCGAGGTTGGACCGTAATATAAAGTCATGCCTTCATGCCCGAGCTATGTTGACGACGTTTTCCCATACAATCCATCACATGCCGGCTGCTTCTCACCATTTTCCGAATCCTTACCCAGTTGGTCATGCATCCGCCGCATCGTTGTCTCTAGAGAGAGATTCTCAACAGCCTAAGAACGTCGCATGCTTCTTCTAAATTTTTAACCACGGATATGTTTGTCTTAAACCCGTGGTTTTCCCGACCGTTCGTGACCGCTATGAAATCGACACCAGCCGCCCAAGCAGCTCTTTCATCCCACTCACTATCCCCCACCATGACAGATTCCTTCGGCGTTGAGCCCAGGTGGTTCAGCGCTTCGACAAGCTGGTCGGGATAGGGTTTCGGCCTCAACCTACCTTCCCTGCCAACCACCAAGTTGACGTTTATGCCATGCATTCTGAGAACATGCCATGCTGTTTCGTTCGTCAGCAGGGTCACCACAGCTGTACGTTTGAAATGAGGCAGTTCTTGAGTCAGCTTTCGAAGTCCCGGCATCGGCTTAGAGTCGACCGCTCCGAGCATCTCATACCTCTCCACCAGCTGCGACGCCTTCTCCCAGTCAGCTGAACCGCTCAGCCCTACAAGTATTTCCATCGTTTTCGAAACGCATTCTCCCCAGTAGGTGTTTGGTACTTGAGCTGAGGGCTCGCGGCCCAGAAAACGGCTCAACTCATTCAAGGCCGCGCAGTAGTCCACGTAGTCCATGACGTTCACTAAGGTCTTGTCGAGGTCGAGGAGCAACGTGTTTTTCAAGCCCTAGCTAAACCTTCACGCCTATCAGCAGAGTGTTGATGATTCTGTCTAGCGGGTTAAGGTCAGATTGTTTCGAGGGTGTTGAAACCGTTGACTTTATCGTGACAGGCCTGCTTTGGACAAGGAATATGTTTTCCGGAAATTTACGACGTTGGTCAACAACCCACTCGATGTCCTGTGCAGCTCCGAAGTATTTTTCAAGAGATGCGCCCATTTCCGCCAGCTTGACGGCCTCTTCGAGGCTTAGGCTCGCCTCCCAACTCTCCTCAGCAGCGTTATCCTTTCGAACCACCGTGCCGTCTTCAAGCATCTCATACCTAACAGGTTTTGAACGCGACCTGTAAACCTCCAGAACCTCCATACTTATTTTGTTGACGCTGTATTTATCGGGCGTTACCTCGCCCTTCACCACAGCTTCACCCAAACCCCAGCTGCTCTCTATCACCACCATCGAAGGGTCTCCGTTGAGGGGATTAACCGTGAACATGACTCCAGCAGACCTAGCCTTTACCAAAGCCTGTGCAATCACAGCCATCCTAACGCTGTCCTGTGGAAGGCCCATCTTCATCCGGTAGGTCACGGCTCTGTCTGTAAACAGGCTGGCAAAACATTTCTTTACCGATTCAAGAAATTCGCCATCGCTCCTGACCCCCAAGTAGGTTTCATACTGTCCCGCGAAGCTAGCCTCAAGAGCGTCTTCCAACGTGGCGCTCGACCTGACCGCCACCGACCCCCAGCCCGAAGTCAAGCCTTTGAACGCGTCGACCAGCTTTTCTTCAAGCTCGGTCGGGAATGGACTGTTTACGATTTGGTGTCTCAGTTTCGCGGCAACCTTCAACGCCTCGTCCGCCGACGTATTCTGCAGCCTAGCGATTTCATGGTCCAAGCCGTTGGACTGTATAAAATGCCTGTATGCGTCTGACGTTATCACAAAAAACGGCGGGACAGGGGCTCCAGCCTTCACAAGCTCGCCTAGGGACGCAGCCTTCCCGCCAATGGCGGGAAGGAGAGATTTGCTGCATTCAGACGCGGCGGCTATGAGCTGGTTGTTAGCCAAGTATCTCTACAACCCCGTTCGTGCCGTCGACTCGAAGCCTTTGGCCATCCTTGATGAGTTTGGTGGCGTAGCCTGTTCCCACGACGGCGGGCAAGCCATACTCCCTGCAAACTATGGCCGTATGCGACATTATCCCTCCGATGTCAGTAACTGTGGCTTTAACCTTTAGGAAGACTGGGTTCCATGAAGGGGCTGTTATGGGTGCCACGAGAATCTCACCCTCGTTGACCTTCGTGATTTCTTCAGCAGAAAGAACGACGCGTGCGGGGCCTTCAGCGACACCAGGCGAAGCAGGCATGCCTACCAGCTTGTTCTCAGCACCCGCAACAGCACCCGACAGCCATTGTTGAACCCTGTCTTTCGTGATTCCCCACAGCATTATTGTGAAAGGCTCGGTGATGACTTCAGGCGGCTGGCCTAACGCAGGCGGCGGCCGGTTCTGCTTGACAACGTTGATGATTTGCTTTCTCCGCTCGATTTCAGCCGGCCAGTAGAATGCTCCCGCCGTCTTTACTCCGACAGCCCAGTTTGCGCAAAGGTCGTAAAGGATCTGGCTCAGCTCATGCCAGTTAATGTAGAAGATGTCTTCAACCTCTTCAATTATCCCATGCTTGACAAGGATTTTCGCGATGTCGCGCACCTTCTTGTACCAGATCGTGTGGCCCCAGTGTTCGATGTAAAAGTTGTGGTCTTCGACGTATGGAAAAACAGTTCTTGAAAGCATCAGGTTTTCCTCAAAAGTTTTCACGTCGGCAGGGTCTTTAAGCAGCGCCTTGTATTTCTCGGCAAGCTCGTCCCTTTCACGTCTGAGCTTCTCGGTGGGAAGCTCTATAGGCTCTCCCCTCTTCAGCTTTACCACATAATCGCTTATGAAGGAGAAAGGTATGTCCATGTTATCTATCCACCGTGGCTCGGTGTGAAAGAACCCGGGCCCAGTGGCATAGTAGAACCACGGATACTTGACTTTCTCAAGCTCTTCAAGCCATTGACGTCCTTTCTCCGACTTCCTAAGCTCCTCTACAGTCTTCTCATATCCAAGTTTTTTCATGAATATATCCGCTAGGCCGAGGTCTACCGCTAACCTAGCCAATCTTCTGCATTCCTGGTCCGGTCTGAACAGTATGCTTTCGATGCCTGCAACAGTCCGTGCGATATGCTGGTCCGGTATCCCAGGAAACTTCTCCTTGCAGAACATGTAGTAGGTGAGGTATGCGGCGTAGCCTAGGTTGAGCATTTCAAAATGTTTCTGCCACAGCCTAAAGTGCAGCATGACGAGTCGATGAAAGTTGTTGTACAGGGTGAAGCTGCTCTTCGAATAACCTTCATGCTTGAACACAACCTCCTCATCCTCGAACTCGGGGAGGTCGTTGAACTCAAGGGACTCCATTTCTTTGATGATTTTCTCCGCGTTAACCTTCCATTCCTCGTAAATCTTGTTCCAGTTCTGGTAGTAGTAGCCCGCTCTTTTCTTGAAGTATTCAACTCTTCTCCCGATTTCCTTCTGGTCTAGAACAGGCACCGGCGTTATGTAGAGATATCCGTTTAGAACCCTGTGAGCTATACCGAGAGCTGGCGGAACGACGAAGGTTCTCGAGTTGTAGGAGGAAAGCGCCCACTGCCAAGCCATGCTGTGTATGGCGTCAAGCGGGTAAAGAGGCTCACCGTGATGCATCCCGTCTTGGAACCAGAAGATGCTTGACTCCCATTCTCTCCTAGGCCCGGGGTTCTTGTCAAAAACGTAGTAGTAGGGATACATTCGCTCCCATCCTTCAGCGCCTTTAGGCACCTCGACCTCATAGGCATGTGGAAACCTGCTCCTAGTGCTGCTGCTCATGCTTTAGAGCCCGCTGTAAGATGTTTATAAATCTTTGTAGCCTATCTATAAATCTCGGAAGCCCCGTATACGCACACTATTTAGAATATATTGAGAACACGTGAAACCACAGTAACTACAACGTGTTGACCTGTGTTTATGACTTCGCGAGTCGCACTCATCAACTGTCGTGAGAACACGCGTGTCGTCACGATAGTTGATTTGGTTTCTGTCGTGACGAATGTTGGACAAGACTGTTCAACTTGACGCCCTGTGTTTTCGAATCCGCCAGTCGCAAACTCTTATATGTGTGACGACGGCATCTGATGAATGAGCTTGTGCATTTCCGACTCAGCGCCTTCATCATCACATACGACAGGCATCCAGCACCCCATGTTCGGCGTCCGACACTGTATGCAACGTTGTGCAGCCGGTTTGAACCCTATCTCTAAAAGGGGACGTGGGTGATGAAGACCGTCAGGACATTATCTTCTAACAGGTTTTTTAGCGGTCGTGTGTTTAATGTGAGACGAGATATCGTTCGCGTTAGTGGGAAAGAAAGAGTATTCGACGTTGTAGAGGCGCCGGAGACCGTTGCAGTGCTTCCCGTCCTCGATGACGGCAGAATTCTGATGGTGCAGCAGTACAGGCATTCTGTAGGCAAGTCGTTGTTCGAGATACCAGGTGGCATAGTTGACAAGGGTGAAGACCCGGCAAAAGCCGCAGTTAGAGAGCTTGAAGAAGAAACGGGATACACCGCTGACAAGATTGAAAAACTGTTGACAGCTTTTCCCGCGCCGGCTTACAGCTCGGAGCAGGCCAACATATACGTGGCCAAAGGTCTTAATCCGTCTTCATCAAAAAACAAAGGTGACGAGGACGAAATTATGGTTCAAGCGTTTACAGTTCAAGATATTCTCACTATGGTCACGGACGGCCGAGTTCAGGATTTCAAGACGATTCTCGCAGTGCTTTATTATCTCCGAACGCAGGATAGCAGTCGACGTGAGTAGAGGCTTAGAATTTTTCCTTCAGCTCGGAGAAATGGGTTATCACGTAGTCCGCCTCGGATGACGGCTTCTGTGTAGACGAGTTGTTTCCTACGTAATGGACGGTTGTGAACCCATGCATCTTTGCGTTGGCTATATCTTTTATGGGGTCGTCGCCGATTATCACCGCCTCGTTAACTTGGATGCCCATTATCTCCAGTTCTTTCTTTAACGAAGCGTATATGCTTCCGTCCTCTTTCGTACCCTTAAACCCCTCGTCCAACCCACCATGCTCCCTTACAACGCCGGAGGGGGTGTAGATGTTGGTGAAGAACTGGCGAAGCCCATGATGGTTCAAAAATCTGATTATGACTTGGCTGTCAGCCATGTCGGATATGACGCCCAAGCTGTACTTTTTCTTCAGATATGTTAAGGCATCTATAACGCCTTCCGCCGGCTTTAACAGCTTCTGCTCCACTTCATAGAACCTCCTTATGAGGACGCGGTTGTTCTCGAGTATCAAGCTGTGAATTTCATGCCGGCCGTGTTCGTGAAGCTTTCGGAAATTGCCGTACTTCTTCAGAAGCTGGTTGTAGACCTCTAACTTCTCGTCTATAACCCCTCTCTTCTCATCCTCGTCGTCTATGAAGACAGCTGCAAGCCAGTATTCGACACGTCTGAATCGCGAGTCCATCAGACACTGTCCGTAGTCGAGCCCAAACCACTTAAACCGGTTCATCTCAAGGCGGGCAGCTTAACCGGTTCCCCGAACAATTCATCCCATCTTTGATGAATCCTTTTGACAACTTCTTTGTCGAGCTCCACTGGAATGGGTTTCTGTTTCCACTCGAACGGTATAGTTGCGTCTATTATTATCCTTGAAGTTATATCGCGTGAATCTATCGGCAGTGATGGGTCGAGCGGAGTGGACCTTCCGCGAGCTATATACTGCGCCCGGCTTGGCTGGAACCTGAAGCTCAGCGCCCACAGGACACGGGGGATGTCCCAAGGGTCTATGTCATCATCCACCACTATGACCGTCTTCAAGCCATAGTTACCCATCTCAGTCGATATCGCCGCTGTGCCTACGTGCATCGCATGTCCGGGATACATCTGCTTTATAGAAATTATCGCCAGCATTCTTCCCGCTCCCTCCGGCGGACAGTACACAGCCTTTATGCCCGGGATTCTCATCATCTCAAGCTCATACCACAACGCGGCGCCATAGGTGAGCCCCATGATCATGTGCGTGTCCGTTACGGCTTTTCCAACCGTCGAGACCCAGAAGATTGGGTTAGAGCGATACGTCACGCAGTTTACATTAATGTAGGGTTTCTCTGACGGAGTGCCGCTGTAGTAGCCAGTATATTCGCCGAAGGGGCCTTCGAGCTTCCTATTCTTAGGGTCTATCTCGCCTTCAACAACTATTTCCGCCGTGGCTGGGATGGGCAGGTCCACTGTCTCGCCTTTGACTGTTTCAACGGGTTTGCCGCGGAGAGCTCCGGCATAATCGTACTCGGATTCGTTCGCAGGCATTCTCGACGAGGCCAGAAGCAGGAGAACGGGGTCGCAGCCGACGACAAGGGCTACGGGCATAGGCTCCTTCCGTTCAATGTATTTTTGCAGCATCATGTCCGCATGCTTGCCTTTTATGAAGTTTGTGCCCAACGTCCTCTCATCCAATACCTGATTTCTATACGTGCCTAGGTTCACCCAACCGGTATCCGGGTCTTTTGTTATTGTGACGACCGCTGTCCCGAAGTACCTACCTCCATCCAGTTTGAAAAACCTAGGGACGGGGAACTTGAGAAGGTTCACCTTATTGCCGTAGTCAACGTTTTCTTTGCAAGGCCCGTCCGCAACAAGTTTGGGTGGGATTTTTTCCCTTGAACATCTCTTTACCCACTCTCTCATCACCTCCACTAACGTGGAGGACTTGGGCATGTCCAGCGCCAGGGCTAGTCTGGAAACCGTTGTGAAAGCGCTCGCAAACACAGGTGTCTCGTATCCTTTGATGTTTTCAAACAGCAGAGCTGGCCCGCCGGCCTCCTCGTTAATCTTGGCTATGTGGGACAGCTCCAAGTCCCAGTCTACTTCTGCGGTTATGCGTATAAGCTCGCCCTCACTCTCTATCCTAGCTATGAACTCTCTCAGGTCTTGATACGGCATGAAAACCTTGTCACAAAATTTTTTATAAGATTTTTAGACAGTTTATATAATTTCTCCACAGGATGAAGCAGCAGACACATTCAATCACGTTGATCGCCCCGTCCCACGCTACTTGTAGAAGCTCCCACGACTTCTCCACAGTTCCGCAGTTTTGAACGTGAATTTACGTTGGAAATACTGTAGGGTTGATTAGAAGCGTCACGTTACATCGACTTGGCATGTCGATGCTTAGGAAAAGGGGTGTGAAACACACGGCGGCTTTGAGAAAGCTCCTTCACGAGGTTGGCGTGCAGCCGGTGCCCGGAGTTTTCAACCCAATGACAGCGCTGTTGGCTGAGCGGGCTGGCTTTAAGGCCGTCTACCTGAGCGGTGCAGCTCTCTCCGGCAGCTTAGCGTTACCCGACTTGGGCCTGCTGACGTTGAGCGAAGTAGCCTACTTCACACGGCTGATAACCGCTGCCGTCGACCTACCTCTTATAGTGGATGTGGACACGGGTTTCGGCGAAGTGCTTAACGTGATGCGGACTGTGCGGGAGCTTGAGGCTGCGGGAGCCGCGGCGATCCAGATAGAAGACCAGGAGATGCCTAAGAAATGCGGCCATATAACAGGCAAGAGGGTTGTAAAGCCTGTCGAGATGGTTAGAAAAATTAGGGCCGCGGCCGAAGCACGCACAGACCCAAACTTCACCATCATCGCAAGGACAGATTCGAGAGATGTCTATGGGTTTGACGACGCTGTCCACAGGGCGCTGGAATACGTTGAGGCCGGAGCCGACGTAATCTTCCCGGAGGCTTTGAACAGCGAGGAAGAGTTCAGGGAGTTTGCTCGGCAGGTGAAGGCGCCTTTGATGGCTAACATGACCGAGTTCGGCAAAACGCCTTACATACCTGTCAGACGGTTCGGTGAGATAGGATACAAGCTCGTCATATTCCCCGTCACAACTTTCAGAGCGAGCTGTAAGGCAGTAGAGGAGGTTTTGAACAGGCTGGCCGTCGAAGGAACCCAAGCAGGATTTCTCGACAGGCTCCAAACAAGGGACGAGTTTTACAAACTGATCGGGTACTACGACTACGAGCGAAAGGACAGAGAGCTAGCCGGAATAGCTTAGATATCTATCCTCACTGGCTACGTTATTTGGGGCTTAAACCAAACAAGATCCGGCCCGTTTCGAAACCTCTGCTCGAAAACTGTCCGATGCCACGGGTGCAATAGCTGCTTTTCTTCGAGAAAGCAGCATCGGATACGGTCGGTGTTGCGCCAGCTCGACGTCATCCGGATTCCAAGCTTTATGAGCCGAGACAGCATGCTCTGCAACATCGAAATGTTGGCAGCTGCAGTCACCAAAAAAGTGGCCAAACCACTTCAGATAACCGACCGAACCAGCTTAAACGAACCTCATTCAAGAACACTTCGCCGCGGAAGACCTACGTCTTTATGGTGCTAGAGTCCACTATGATCCCGCGTTTCTCTGTTTTGATAAACTTCTCAGTCTCGTCCACTTAGTCGACCAGCCCTCAGCCAACACAAACCGTATAAGCCAAACATACACAATAAGTTGCCTAAGGAGCTCAAACCCTAAGATGAGCCTCTACAAGGTCGAGTGGGGGGAAGAGGTCAGTCGTTTTATAGAGCAGATGGTTAAGCAGCTGGACTCGTTTAGGCAAAGCCCGCCTATCTCGAACCACGCGTTTAAGCAATCAGCTTCAACCGCTCGCACAAGGCCCGGGTTGCTGAGCAAGCAGAAGCTTGAGACGCTGGACAACGCGCCGACCATACAGAAGTAACGCTGCCATCCGACGGCTTGACGTGCATAACCCCCAGGAGCCGGCATATCCTTCTCAGGCAACGGCTTAGCTGACAACACGAGTTTAGATTTATGCAAACGCAAGACAAAGTGTATGAACAATAGTGCCTACTCGCATCCCTCACTGCTCAACCAGTATTGTGAGCCCTCTAACCTCATCGTCTAATATACAGCTTACTGCCCATTGCTATGTTCGTCAAAACCACCATAGGGGTGAAACTCAGTCTCTCCATCTTTTCAACCATCGTGCCAAGCATTCTCTTAAACGGCTTGGTGAGGAGAAGGCATTTTTATACGTTACACAGGCGGCGTTGCCAACGTCATGTTATCAAGCCTCAACAGCTAAAGAGGTTTGAGCATAGCCATTATCCACCCCGCTGGACAGTTAGACGCTGGCTTCCATAACAATTATTAGGAAAGCTGAGGGGTTGATGTTGGGAGGAGGCTTGGCTGCCGACCTTAAGCGGGAGCTGCTACGTCTTCTCGAGGAGGATGAGGAGTTTCGTTATGCCGTGGCCGGCAGAATAGGGATACTGGAGATACTGAAACGCTTGGACAGGCTAGAGGAAGAAATGAACAAGCTATTGGGGTCAAACAACAGGCTTTGGGAAAACCAGCAGAAGCTATGGGAGAGCCAGAACAGGCTTTGGGAGGAGGTTAGAAGCCTGAGAGAAGGGCAGGAGAAGCTATGGCAGGGACAGGAAAAACTGTGGGAGGAGGTTAGAAGCCTGAGAGAAGGGCAGGAGAAGCTATGGCAGGGACAGGAAAAACTGTGGGAGGAGGTTAGAAGCCTGAGAGAAGGGCAGGAGAAGCTATGGGAAGGACAAAACAAGCTGTGGGAGGGACAGAACAAGTTATGGGAGGAGGTTAGAAGCCTGAGAGAGGGTCAAAACAGGCTGGAGGAGTCTATGGCCAGGCTTCAGGATGCTGTAGCGTTGCTGGCCCGTACGCAGGGAGAGCTGGCGAAACAGGTTGGAGCCCTCTCCGAGACTATAGGCTTTGGGCTTGAAGACGTAGCTAGGGTTGTTGTGCCTGGATGGCTTCAGAGACATGAGGGTATAGTTATGGCTGAAGAGTTCACCCGCAAATGGATAACAGTGGACGGAGAAGAGATTGAGGTAAACCTCTACGGTGAAGGGGAGAAGGATGGAAGAAAGCTGGTCATCATCGGAGAAGCAAAATCACGAATATACAAACGTGAGGTTGAAGCATTCGACGCATGGGCTGAGAAGATAGCCGCAACCATAGGCCAGGAAACCTACAAATTCATGTTCGGCTACCTCATACATCCAACAGCAGAAGAAGAAGGGCGAAAAAGGAAAATCAAACTAATAGCGTCATACATGCGGTAAAGAAAGGTCACAGCCGCTACAAACACCAGACCAAAGTATGAGAAACTGTTACCAGAAGTGGATTAATCTTACTTTATCGTCTTCTTTCCCAGTCTTTCATCGTTGAACTTTTTTCTGCATCGCCCCTTGCCAAAGCAAAATTTCGATTCGTTTCTCTAAGTCCATATATTTAATTAAGGGACTGTTAACTTAAGCATCTCTTGTCAAGCTCTGGCTCTGTTAACTTTGGTGTTACGGCTTTGGCCTAGCCTTCTCCTTTATCCTCTATGTTCTTGAGGGGGAGGACAGGCTTCCCATATCTTGTAGGGGTTCTACCTAGTCTTCCTAGATCTTTAGCTTTAGGCGTGTTTAATGCCTTTCGTAGACAGGAGCACTGCTGTAAAGGTGAAGGAACTCGACCTGTCAAACTCCAAGCCCGTGACAGTACCAGCAGGAGTGTCAACCTCCATCACTTCCGACGTGTTTCGGCAGACGTACAGCTTAGATCTTTCATTCTTTCGGGCTACAAACCAGAAACTACTACCGTCTGCAAACCATCCATAATCAGTGAAGTCCACGCCGTATTTAGAAAGACCCATGGCTGCGAAAGACCCTGAATCCACATCGTAGATGGCAAGTCGTAGGGCCCTGCTGCGTTTGTTTTGAAGAGTATGCGTCTGGTTTTGGGATGCCATTTGGGGGATGTGTTTTCGCTGCCTGCTTTAGGCGTATACACCGTGGTTTCACTCGTTTGTAGGTCTATGATGACAATTTCGCTCGACCTCGGGACATTAGTTGTGTTGGCCAAAAAAGCCAGCATCCGGCCGTCTTCCGAGTAGTTAGGCGAGAAAATCTATCCGCTCGATTTAAACAGGGGATCAAGCCTTCCTCGTTAATGTCCAAAACCCAGAGATAGTTCGATTCGGCGGTGTTGCCTGTGAGAGCGATCACACGGCTTTTCGGCGAGCAAGCGAAATCGAAAAGCCTCATGTCCCTAAAGTCAGATATCCTAGTCTCCATTCCTCCTTCAACTTAGGCTTCAAACAATTGATGTTTCTCCGTCCCGTAGAAGTCTGGGAGGAAGTAAACGTGTTTCGAGTGGGATGAGATTCTTGCGTAGGTTACTAGTTGGTCGCCGTGCGACACTTGGTTGACAAAATTGTCTGAAAGCCTTAACGTCCAAAGCTGGTAGAAACCTGTGAGGTTGGAAACAAAAACCAACCAAGCCCCATCACGCGACAGATCAACCAGCGAAACATCGGGAATCCTGAGAACACGATCCACTGCTTCAAGTCTATCCACGTCCCTATCGGTCTGACCGTGGCAGAAGTATAAAATGATTTAACCTCCCGTAAAAATCAACCCCTATTCTTACTATAGAGTTCATTAGCCGCTTGTGTTCAAATTAAACCGGCATGTCGTTGCTTAAGAAGAGAAGCGCTAAGCCTACGGCGGCTTTAAGGAAACTCCTTAAAGAGGATGGCATACAGCCGGTACCGGGCGTCTTCAACCCCGTCTCAGCTGTTCTGGCCGAGCGGGTGGGCTTCAAAGCTGTATACTTGAGCGGTGCAGCCCTCTCCGGCAGCCTAGCGTTGCCTGATTTAGGTCTGCTGACGTTGAGCGAGGTAGCCTACTTTACACGGCTGATAACCTTTGTTGTGGATGTTCCGGTGATAGCTGATGTTGACACGGGTTTCGGCGAAGTGCTTAACGTAATGAGGACCGTGAGGGAGCTTGAGGCTGCAGGGGCTGCAGCCATCCAGATAGAGGACCAGGAGATGCCTAAGAAATGCGGCCACCTTTCGGGCAAGAGAGTTATAACACCCGACGAGATGGTTAGAAGGATCAGAGCAGCCGTAGACGCACGCACCGACCCCGACTTCATCATCATCGCCAGGACAGACTCGAGAGATGTTTACGGGTTTGACGACGCTGTCAAGAGAGCGTTACAGTACTTTGAAGCAGGAGCTGACATAATATTCCCTGAAGCGTTGAGGAGCGAGGAAGAGTTCAGGGAGTTTGCTCGGCGGGTGAAAGCGCCGTTGATGGCTAACATGACCGAGTTCGGCAAAACACCCTACATACCTGTCAGCAAGTTCGGCGAAATGGGATACAAACTCGTAATATTCCCCGTCACAACCTTCAGAGCAAGCTGCAAAGCAGTAGAAGAGGTTTTGACCAGGCTGGCCGCCGAAGGCACTCAAGCACGATTCCTCGACAAACTCCAGACAAGAGAAGAGTTCTACAAACTCATCAGATACTATGATTACAAGCAAAAGGACAGAGGGCTAGCTGGGCTTCAGTAGCGGGGCAGTGTTTGGCTTAAGGGCTCCCGAGCAAAGCTCGCAGAAGCTTTTAAAACATAGGCAATGTCAACCGAGGAATAGACCCTTTCTATCCTGTCCTTAGTAGTAGGTTGTGTATTATGGCTGTCACGGTCGCTATCTCCTTTATGCTCTTGGCTGTCTTTGTTGTTGTAGAATATTTTATCTCCCTGAACCACCTCTCTGCTTCTCACCGAATGTCTCGTGGAGGATTCTATTCCCAGCCTGTTATACCATGCACCCCTGTCTACTACTCTCACAGGCTTACCATCATATGCATCTAGGATCCTCGTCAGGAATGCTGGCGTATTCAGCATAGACCCACGCCCCAAAACCCTCCTTGGGTGCCTGGGTTAGGCGATATATTCCGCAAACATCCATAAAACCAGCAGTAAAAAAAGAGGCATGAACCATCTCAAAAGGGCTGTAGCTACGGGAACCTGAACATAATGTCGGGATAAGGATGGTGTTTAAAGGTTGGATGGTTTCTTCTTATCTGAAACGGCTCTAAGAATATGATCCAGCTAAACTTTGAGAGAAAGAGCGGTCACCGCAATCATAGGGGTGTAATCGATCACTTTGCTGTGGTACTGCCAAGTTAAGGCCAGACCTCCTCCCTTATCTATGAGCTCGAATGGGAGTGGAGCTGGCTCGTCTGATTCAGTGATAGAAATGTCTTTCTTAGATGTGGGTTTCCTGCTTGGGTTAAGGCTTTGGCTGTTAGGCTCTATTCTGAGGGTTTGAGCTTGAGGAGGGTCTCTGGGGTTCTGTGTAAGCCCTGAGTCTGTTAGGCTTTGGCTCCATAGGGCTGGAGAGATGCTATCATATATCTTGAGGCGTGAGAGGGGGGTTTATAGCCGTGGATGAGACTGTGGTACGTAACTTGGTTAGGAGAGCCTATCTATGGGCTTAGGGCTAAGGAGGTTATAGCTATTCAGGTGTCTAGGGGTAGGGGTTTGGGAGAATGTATGAAGTTCATGGAGGCCGTCAAAGATACATGCACAAACATATACTGACAGGGCTAGATGGTATGGATGGCCTATAAGGCTCCTGGGAATGAAGAGGAAAAACATTATAAAGTCTTGGTTCAGCAAATTGAAGAGGAGGATAAGACGGTTCAACACATGCTTCCCAACATACAGGCCTAAGGTATCAGAGAAGTGGATAAAGTCATGGATAGCCTTAAGTTGACAGTCCCAGACAGTGTGTCCTCAACCTTTTATAAGGCTGAATTGATCGCAGCATCTTTAGCGGCTTTGTAGTATATGCAGCTCGATTATCACTAACGTCTGCTTTCAGGCTTCCTCTTTAACGCTGTGACTGTAATATTCAGTCATTGGATGAAATTTTACAAAGAACCCATACCCAAGTAGAGAGAGTGGCGAACACTTTTCTCGGGATGAGACCCCCCTCTTCCTAAGAACTCTACCCTCCGCCAAGGGTTCCTACAGGAAGTACTGAAATTTTTGGTCGGAAGAGAGAGGCATCATGGATATGAGTGGGCGGAGGAGAGGGATTGTTTAGGATTTGCCGGAAGCGTTGTGGTCAAGGTATTCGGTGACTATAACCCAGAACCGCATGAATAATGGTGTAATCTGGTGTGTTGGATAATTCTTGCTTCGTCCTCATTTATATGCTTTCATGGTTTTGGGGGTGGTGGCATTTCTGTGAATCTGTTGTGTAGGTATGTCTTCCACTCCATTTCCTTGATGTGACGTATTCTCCGAATGTCCTCTTTATGGAGGAGAAGGTTGACTCAGCCATCCATCTATAGCCGTAACTCTTATCAGGCCTCCACCTCCTATAATCCATCTGCTATACTACAGCCTTCCTCTGGATCTGGGTGCAGAGTTACTCCTAACCCTAATCCCTACATCTATCTTTCTCCAGTCCAAGTAGTT
>JAWBJZ010000013.1:3521-33406 GCA_038832005.1 Candidatus Caldarchaeum sp. | reverse complement strand
TCACGGCCTCTAACAGAATAACCTTAGGCGGCAGGAAGCCGTAGCTCTCAACATACAGGTATTTCTTGCCGTCTTCATCATACAACGTGGCGATGCCCGGCTGCCATTTCGAATGCTTACGACCTCTCCCAAGCCTTACGTAAAGTTCAAGCTCCACCCTCTGTCCCGGCGCTAGAGAGACTATAGGTATGTCCCCGTTAAACGGCGCTACCTTTCCATCACTTTTCTCGGGCGTTATGTCACGGGAATAGACAGTTAGCGGGGTTTCGACGGCTTCAGCCCTAAGCGTAAAACGGATTACGCATTTCTCACAGCCAAGCCTGCTTTGACAGTCGCATTTCTCTGGCAAGCGATAGTTCTCCAAATCGGTGATGAACGGTATCAGAGATATGCGGTGGGCCAAAACCTCGTTCGTCATGTTTGAAGTGTTTTCGATTATGAGAACTTCTTCCACGGCCATGGTGGGAACTTCTCTTATGATTGTTCTTCTTATGGCGTTCGCTACATGGTGGGGTGTTTGACTTAACTCAACCGTTATAGACTCGCTGGTCTCGGCAATCAGCTTCAAGTCTAGCTCCTCTTCCGCGGCCTAGGGTTTTGTGCTCTTCTACATTATTTAAATTTGTATGAGCAAAATGTTTTAATAAAGCCAGCCAGCTGTAGACTTCAACATGGAGGCAAAACTCGAGCCATACAGGCTTAAGGTCACGGAGAGGGCGGCAAAGAAGATAGCACAGCTCATCAAAGAGGAGAACAATGACAAACTAGCTTTGAGAATCTACGTCACTGGCGGAGGCTGCGCGGGCTTCAGGTATGGGATGGCCTTGGATGAAAACGTTTACGACGACGACGTCGTTGTCGAAGCACATGGAGTGAAGGTTGTGGTAGACTCTTTCAGCGCCCAGTTTCTTGAAGGCTCTGAGATAGATTACGTCGAGGATGTCATGGGGTCCGGCTTCTCGATCAACAACCCTAACGTTGCATCAACCTGTGGATGCGGACACTCCTTTAGCATGAAATGAAGCCCGAGGCGGGAGACAAGGCACCCGAATTCACGCTTCCCGATGCGGAGGGCAAACAGCACAGCCTCAAAGATTTGCTGGCAGGCCACAGAGCATTAGTTCTCTATTTCTATCCCCGCGACGACACGCCCGGCTGCACCACCGAGGCATGCGGCTTCAGGGATTCGTTTGACCAGTTTACGAAGATTAACGTCAACGTCGTCGGCGTCAGCGTGGACGATGCAGATTCGCATAAGCGTTTCGCGTCAAAGTACCGGCTTAACTTTACGCTTCTGTCGGACAAGGACGGGAAGGTTGCAAAGCTCTACAACGCCTACAGCGCTGAAAAAGGCAGGTGCCTGCGCAAAACCTTCATTATCGACAGCTCGGGAACTATAAGAGCAGCTTTCCACAAAGTCACAGCTGAAGGCCATGCAGGTGAAGTGCTGGACAAGATTAAAGAGCTGAAGCTTTAACCCAAGTCTGATAGTATTTGCAAAAGGTAGTTATTGGGCATATGCTGCATTTGGGCCTGGGTTTCTTACAAACTTCTCTGCCGAAACTTACGAACAGATGGTTAATTATTGGGAGGTCTTCTTCCGCTGCCAGCGTGGTTATGTTTCGTTTTATTTCTTCGTAGCCCGCCTTCTCGGAGGCGATGCCGAGCCGGACAGCAACAGCTTGGACGTGCGTGTCAACCGCCACCTCGGGTTTGCTGAAAGCAGCTGAGAGAACTATGTCTGCGGTCTTAGGCCCAACCCCCGGAAGCTTCATCAACTCCTCACGGCTTTCCGGAACCCTTCCGCCCCTCTCGCCGTAAATTATCCTAGCTATTTTTTTGATTCGCTTCGCCTTCTGCCGGTAAAAACCAACCCTCTTAATAGTCTTCGCGATCTCCCGGACATCGGCGTCGGCTAGCTCAGCAGGGTTTTTGTATCTGCTGAACAGCTCGTTGTAAGCGATGTCGGTCATCTCGTCACGTGTCCTATGGGACAGTAAAGCGCCCACAAGGATTTTGAAGGGGTCTACGTCTGAGACATGCTCCGGTTTGGACCCCGTTAAATAACGTTTTTCTAAGATTTTGACGACTTGTCGAAACTGGTCTTTGTCCAATACTCCATCAGGTCTGCAGGTTTGAGCTGTCACAAAATAAACCCTTTTGCGGCTGTCGTTCCGAGGTTAGTCCGATAATTTTTTATAACCGTCATGACATCGGAAGGACATGAAGAAATACGTCCTTCCTCCCCTACCTTATGCATACAACGCCCTCGAGCCATACATCTCTGCCGAGATTATGACGCTACACCACACGAAACATCACCAAGCCTACGTAAACGGTGCAAACGCAGCGCTTGAAAGGCTTGAGAAGCAGAGGAAAGGCGAAAACCCCGAGAACGTCAGAGGCATACTCCGCGACCTCAGCTTCAACCTTAGCGGCCACAAGCTTCACGCCGTCTTCTGGCCCAACATGGCACCCTCGGGTAAGGGTGGCGGAAAGCCCGGCGGAAGCATAGCGGACCAGATAAACAAAGACTTCGGCGATTTTGAATCTTTCAAGAAGCAGTTCTCCGACGCCGCCAAAAACGTAGAAGCCGTCGGCTGGGCTGTGCTAACCTATGACGCAGAATCTGAAACTCTGGTCATATACCAGGTTGAGAAACAAAACTTCATGCATCCGCCAGACCTCCCTCTGCTTCTAACTCTAGACGTTTGGGAGCACGCTTATTATCTGCAGTACAAGAACGACAGAGCGGCCTACGTGGACAACTGGTGGAACGTTGTGAACTGGGACGACGTGGACAAGAGGTTCTCCAAAGTCAGGGTTTAAACCTCAAAACCCTTATGCACGCTGCTATCGAAGGCAGAGAGGCGGCCACAGCCGTCGCAGCCAACAAGCCTGCGCCGCCTGCCTCAAGAGCCAAGCCTCCCAGGATGGGCATGATTATCGACGAGCCTGCAGCCACGGCGTCGGCGACACCCGTTACTCCACCCCTCTCCTCAACCACAGTCAGGTCAGCTATGTAAGCCGACGAGGCAACCCAGGCCGCGCTCCACCCAAGCCCAACGAGAAACAACGCCACTGTCACAACGGTCATGTCGCTCGACAGCGGCAGCAACAAAACTCCTGCAAGCGTCACCACCATACCAGCCAGCATGACAGCTGGCCTGCCAACCTTGTCGGAAAGCCTGCCGAGAGGTATGGAGAAGGCATACATGCCTATGACGTGAATCATGACGACTGTGGAGATATCTGTGGCGCTGTGCTGGTGGCTGTACATCAAGACCGTGTTCAGTGACATGACCGCGACCATGACGCCTGTTGACGCAGCCATGGAGGCGGCGGCTGTGAGAATGCCTGGTTCGCGCAGCCTCCTCAACACATCCCGTCTGCCGCGTATAGGATTGTTACTCTGTCCAGCCATCTTCAGCGGGTCTGGCCAAACCAGCAGAGACAGCATCAAACCAAGTAGCGAGATAAACGCTGCGTTGTACAGTGAGGTGACTACGTTCGATGACTGTGTTGAGTTGGGTTGTTGCGTTATGTAGCTGACGAGCAGCGGGGTGGCGAGCGTTCCAGCTATGCTGCCCGTAAGTATGATGCCTGTTCCCAAGCCTCTCCTGTTTGCTGGAAGCATATCTGCCACCGCAACGCGTGAAAACTCAACCATTCCACGGCCAACGCCATAAAGCAGGAGGGTGAGCAGAAACAACGGCAGAGCGCGGCTGCTGACGGACAGCGCGGCAACCAACGACGCGGCAGCCGCCAAAGCCATCCCGCCCGCTATCACAGGCCTTCTTCCAAGCCTGTCCATTAAAGCGCCTAACTGGTATGTGCTTATCAGACGTCCACCCCAGATGAAAGCTGAGCCGAGGCCTGCGAGGGCGGCGGAGCCACCGAGCAGAAGAATCGCCGCCGGAGCGAATACGACGAAAAACTGGACGACGACGGTGTTTAATGCTTGACACGATGTGAGAAGCGCTATGTTTTTAACCACCGTCCTGCCTAGGCTGAGTTCTTTCATGTTCTAAGGAACCTTTCATCGCTTTTGCTCTTCTCCTATAAAACTGCATCGGGCTTCTGACCCCGCCGCAAAGCCTCCCCTCCTCCACGCAGAGACCGTGTGCTTGCATGGTTGTGCAGCTAGGCGCAGAGTACCTGGTCCTGCTCCCCTTCAACCCTGCGATATGCTCCACTTGATAGCGTGCTATTCGTGGGTCGAAGTCGCCTCTCTGCGAGTAAATGCTTATGACTTCTTCGACGCTCATGCCGATTCTAAGCATGAATGAGGCGGTGGCGAAGTTTCCGAAGTGGCTGACGGGCTCGCCTGCCAGCAGACGTTTTCTCAAAGCAATCATGCAAGGGGGCCACATGCTCGGGTCAAGCCTCACAGACTCGAGACTGTATTTCTGCCGTGTGCTTTCCAATATCCTCTTCAGACGGTTTACGTGCTCTGAGAGAAAATCCGGCGGCTCTATCCTGCCCATGGATTCCAGCCTTTCGTGGATTAGTTTTTCGAGACCGTTCTTTACGAGCGTGACAGCCTCGTTCCTCGTCACAGCCACGTACCCCTTGTTCAGCAGCCTGTTGACAAGCTTAAACCGAGGCTCGTTAAGGTTTACAGCGATTTTGAGATAATCGGCGAAATGAACCCAGAACTCGTGGGGATATTTATCGAGTCTAACGCGCATCCCCAGCACGTTAGCCATTATGTATTTCAAGACCTCTTTCTGGCCCTCTCGCATGTTTTTCAGCGCAACGGCATATCGCTCAGCTTCGTGTGCGGCGAACCTTCTCTTTGCAAAAGGGCTGTCAAGCATCGCTACCAGAGCCATCGCCATCGGATGCGAGAGTATCTTAACCTCGCTTGTCAAAGCTCCAACGTCTTGCTTCGAAGGCCATGGAGCAAGAGCTTCCTCAACTTTTTTCACAGCAGCTTCAACCAAGTTCGGAGCATGCTGAAAATCTTCCAACCGCAGTTTCAGCATCGCCACGTACTCCCTTATTTCCTTGAGGAATGGAAAATCGGACAGCAACGCTTCGACAACGTAATGGTCTTCCCCCAACCCCGTTCACCTACTACGAAAGCGTGGAATAAATCCGTGTCTTCTGAAAGCGAACTTGCGTAGGTCAACCCTTTGGCTGTGCATCAGCCAACAAGCCTCCAGCATCATCTCTTTTTTATCAAGCATGTGGACGAGCCTTGCCTCTGGCGAACAGTCTTTCAAATATTCTCTATAGACGTTCACAACTTCCTCAGCATGTTTGGGGCCGAGCTCTGCGAACAGCTGTTTGAGAACCGATGTCTCGACACTCTCCAAAAGTTTGGCGGGGATTCTCTTCTTGATGCGTGGGGTCAGGTCGCCCGTGTAGCTTTCCGGAATGTCATGGATTAACGCCATCTTGACGGCTTTCAAGCAATCCAACCCTCTTTTCTCAGCCTCGACCATTGCTAAAACGGCGAGGCTAAATGAGTGGTCGGCCACCGACTCTGGCTGTCTCACTCCCGCATCCAGCCAGCCACTCCGCCGAACGCGTTTAAGCAGCATGAGCGCTGACGCAAGAGGCTTCAGACCATTTTCCTCACAATCTTCTCCAATCCTGAGCTGTACTGTAGAGCTTTTTTCTCCACGGCTGCCAGCTCTCCGAGCCCGAGACTCCTGCATACCTCCCTCAACACCTTCTTCCTGACTACTCTACCTTTCTCAACCGCTATCTTTTGGGCGGCAGGTGTTGAAGTGGCCGCTTCAATAACCTTTCTCGTGAGATAGGGCGTCAGAAGGTATGTACCGCCGCAGCGGACAGCCGTAAAATCTCTCGGTAGGCCGAACACATGCAGCGCTTGAAAGTCGTTTTTAAGAGCCTCTTCCAACCCCATATAACCCTTGGACTCTAACACGGTTGTGTATTTTCTATAGCCTCCGAATAGTTCGTCAGCCCCTTGACCGGAAACGGCGGCGGAACATCCCAGCGAAACCGCTTCGGCTGATAAAATATACATCGCGGCAGCTATCGAGGCGTCCATGGGCGACATCATGCCCAGCACAGGTTTCAGCGTGGATAACGTCTTCTCAACCCTTTGCAGATCCACGGTTATTCCGACCGCCTCGAGTCCTAAGAGGGTGGCGGCTTTTTCGCCCCGTTCAAAGTCACGGCTGCCTTTAACACCCAACGTGAGCAAAGCAGGGTTCAAGCCGTGGAGGTCGAGCAGCTTTGCGAGAATCACGCTGTCTAAACCGCCTGAAAAGAATACGGCGGAGTTTTTTGGACAGAGGTTTTTCACAGCGTCGGACAGGCGTTTCAACAACTCTTCAGCGTTGGACTCGTAGTAGGCGGGCCTCCAGAACTTGTAGGACTTGCCCTTTAGCACATCGGCGACCGTGGCTGGTTCCAACGGCTTTGGCTCAGTTGTCCAAGCTTTTGCCTCGGCGGGAATGTTTGTAACGATTTTCACCCCGTCTCCCACAACGTAAACAGGCACAAGACCCACGTGGTCTCTGAAAACCATCAGACTCTCGCCTAGCACAACGCCGGCGAAAAAACCATCCAACCCCTTCAAAGCGTCGGTCAAATCAACCGCATCGCGCAAATGCTCAGCTGCCTGCCGTCCTGCGCGGTGAACAAGCTGAACAACAACAGTCTTCTCCAAAAAACCCTCGTAAAAATTTTCAGCCTCTAGTGCTTCTCCAGCCAAGTAGAGACTTGCCTTAACCCCGCTTTCTAACCTGAAAACCTCGCATAGGTCATGTCTGAAGGTTTTGGGTGAAGCGTCGCTGCCGACAGATATGAAATATTTGAGCACTCCGCTGAACAGTTGTCAAACGGTTTTATAGCCCTTTCCCCGCTAAAAGGCTTTAAACTCGCGGAAGATAACATCACCGTGGCCGAAGAGTGCAGCCATTCCTTAGAGTTCATAGGCGAGCAGAAGGCTGAGCAGGGCAGCAACAAGTATTTTCGATGCGTCAAATGCGGAGACGTCTTCGTGCAAACGGCAGACGAGACCAAGGTCTACCGCATACCTGCTGTGAAGAAAAGCTAATGGAAGGCTCTATAGGTCAAACGCCTAGATGAAGCTCGTCAGCGGTCAACCCCACTGCGTGAAATATCTCTTCGCCGACCTTCGTAATCTCCTCACGATGCTTCTGTTTAAGGCTGTGGTAGACGCGGTAAAAGACCTGCCTAACCCTCTCAACCCTCGAAAACAGGTCTGAAGCATCTTTGTAGGTGTCGTTTTTGACCTTGATTGTTTTGCCGCCTCTCTCGTCAACCGACAGAAAATAGCGTATCTTGCCTGGAAACCTGAGAAAGTCTTCAACGTGGTCGCCCGCGGCCTCGGCCTCCGCCTCGACAAGCACGGAGTAAGTGCGTCTCGACCCCTTCTCCATCTTAACGACGTCTATGGCGAAACCACATCTGCCAAACCTCGAGTAGATAATCCTCTCCCTAGGATAGTGTCTATGCGTTGCAAGGCCTACGACGTCATGAGACTCTATTAGGCTGATTATCTCTTCTGTGATGAGGTCTCCCATGGTTCAGCTTGCTTGTGGCTGGAATTAAGGTTTAGCCCGATGGGTTGCGGCTAAGGTTTTTATCATGCAAACCTCTAGCGTTGACAGGTAGTTAACATTGGGCCGCAGGAAATATTCTAGACCGAGGCATGGGTCTCTTGCCTATCTGCCTAGGGGTAGGGCTAGGAGCATTCTTCCAAGGGTCAAACACTGGCCAGACGGACGGCAGGGGCCTCTCGGATTCATAGTCTACAAGGTCGGCATGACCTCTGTCCATTACGTTGACAACAGGCCGGGCTCGCCGTCACAGGGAAGCGAGGTGACAGCTGCATGCACAGTCGTGGCCGCCCCTCCTCTCAAAGTGGTCGGTTTAGCCTTCTATCAAAACCGTGACGGCGAGCTTGTCGATGTCGGAAGAATATGGAGTAAAGAGGCGGGTGAAGACATTGTTCGGAGAAACAAGACGTTCAAGCCGTCGCCCGGCCCGGAGAAGCTGGATGAGATGAAAGGCAGGTTTTCCGAAGTCAGGCTTATAGTCGCAACCCAGCCGCGGCTGGCAAACGCTGGCAAGAAACCCCAAATCGCGGAGATAAAAATGGGAGGAGAACCGGGCTATTCGTTGAACAAAGGACTCGAGCTTCTGGGCAAGGAGCTCAAGATATCCGACGTCTTCAAGGAAGGCGAGTTTGTCGACGTCCTAGCTGTAACTAAGGGAAAGGGCTTCCAAGGAGTTGTCAAAAGGTACCATGTCTCAATCCTGCAGAGGAAGTCCAGGAAGACGAGGCGTGGCGTAGCTGCGATAGGGCCATGGAACCCTCATTATGTAATGTACACCGTACCCCGCTCCGGGCAGATGGGCTTTCACAGAAGGACGGAATACAACAAAAGGATTCTGAAAATCTCGTCGGAAACCAGCACAATCAACCCGAAGTCGGGATGGCATAGGTTCGGGCTTGTCAACACAGAATACGTTGTCATAGAAGGCTCGCTTCCCGGAACGCCCTTGAGGCCGCTGGTTCTCCGAACCCCTGCCAAACCGCCTAAGCCGCTTGAAGCCCCGCAGATCACGCTTATCGAGGTGTAACGGAGGATGGATTTCACGGCTGTTCTCCAGCTGCATAAAAGCCAGCCCGCCCAAGTGCCTGTTTACAACGCGGCCGGCGAAGCGGCAGGCACGATAACACTTCCCCCGTTCTTCACATCACCTCTCAGACAAGACATCGTTCACAAGGCTTTCCTCCACCTGTCAACCCACAGGCTTCAGCCTAAAGGCGCGTCAAAGCTCTCCGGCCACAAACACTCAGTCGAGTCATGGGGCCCTGGATTTGGGATGGCTCGCATCTCCAGAGTCAAGGGAAGGGGGACGCCCAAGTATGGCGCGGGCGGGATGGTGCCCTCAGCCGTGGGAGGCAGGCCTACACATCCCCCTGTTCCTGAGAAGAAAATCCACAAGAGCTTGAATAAGAAAGAGCTGAGGAACGCTATGCTCGCAGCCCTCGCTTTCACATCAAGCGTTGAACACGTGAGGAAGAGGGGGCACAGGGTTCCGGATGGCGTTCAGCTTCCCATAGTCGTCGAAGATGACTTTGAATCCGTCAGCAAGACCAGGGACTTTAAGATGTTTTTCTCGAAGCTCGGGCTTGAAGAAGAGCTGAACAGATGCATGAAGGTTAAGATGAGGGCTGGGAGGGGGAAGATGCGTGGACGCAGATACAAGAAAAGGAGAGGGCCTTTAATCGTTGTTTCCAAGAAATGCAGCTTGGTGAAGGCGGCTGAAAACGTTCCCGGCGTCGACGTCGTCGAGGCAAGGAACCTGAGCGTTTTAGACTTGGCGCCCGGCGGCCATCCAGGCAGGCTTACAATCTTCACCAAGCCTTCGCTCGAGGTGCTGGGAGGAAGGTTACGATGAACCTGCAGGATGTTGTCAAAAGGGTTGTGATAACCGAGGACGCCGTGTCCTTGATTGAGAAGGAGAACAAGCTTGTCTTCATCGTGGACATCAAGGCTGACAAAAATACTGTAAAACGCGCCGTTGAACAGCTTTACGAGGTTAAGGTGGATAAAGTGAACACTTTGATAACGCCGCGGGGTGAGAAGAAGGCCTTCGTCCGTCTCAAGCCCGAGTATAAGGCCTCTGACCTCGCGGTTAAGCTTGGAATCTTCTGAGATGATGTGCGATGGGGAGGAACATCAGAGCTCAGCGCATCGGCAGGGGTTCGCCGCGGTTCATCGCCTCCAAACACCGACGATACACAGTCGGCTATCCCAGCACTTTGATAAACAGCGGAACTCTTCAGACGGCGATGGTACATGACATTGTCCACGACCCTGGAAGAGGCGCGCCAATCGCCCTCGTCAAACATGACGGCGTGGAGTTCGCCGTCCCAGCAGTCGAAGGAATGTTCGTCGGACAGGTTGTCCAGCTTGGCGATGCAGCATCACCGTCTACTGGCAACATAGTGCCTGTGGGAAAACTTCCCGAAGGGTCGATCGTGTCAGCGGTTGAGAGGATGCCCGGAGACGGGGGGAAGCTTGTCAGGTCCTCGGGCGGGTATGCGGTTGTGATGGCTCAGGTCGGCGACAAAACCATTCTTAGGCTCCCCTCCAAGAAGGATGTGGAGGTTTCTTCAAAGGCTCTGGCGATGGTCGGCGTGGTGGCCGGCGGGGGCAGGGGTGAGAAACCCTTCCTCAAAGCCGGAGCAAAATACCACTTGATGAAAGCTAGGCATCGCTACTGGCCGAGGTCACGAGGAGTTGCAATGGTTCCGGCCGTGCATCCGTTCGGCGGCGGAAGCCATAAGAGAATCGGAAGACCTGAAACAGTCAAACGAACCACGCCGCCCGGAAGGAAGGTGGGTTTGATAGCGGCGAGGAGGGCGGGAAGGCGGAAGAGAGCTTAGGCTTATTAGAGGGCTGCAGAAGGTGTGACTTGGATGGTTCGGGAGCTAACTTACAGGGGGTATACGCTCGACCAGCTGAAGGCGATGAGCATGGATTCTTTCATCAGGCTGCTGCCTAGCAGGGCAAGGCGCAGCTTGTACAAGAGAGGTTTGACGCCCGCTCAGTCGAAGCTCTTGTTAAAGATTCGGAAGTACAAGAAGCTTCTGGAGACGGGTCAGAAACCTGAAAAACCCATCAAAACACACTGCAGACACATGTTTATCCTCCCTGAGATGGTAGGTCTGACGATTCACGTCCACAACGGGAAGGAGTTCCAGCCTGTCGAGATAACGCCCGAGATGATAGGACACAGGCTCGGCGAATACGCCATCACGAACAAAAGAGTCATACATGGCAGGGCTGGCGTGGGTGCGACAAGAAGCAGCATGTACGTCCCGCTGAAATAGCCTTATGCGGGGGGTGGGATTTGAACCCACGAACCCCTTCGGGACAGGGTCCTAAGCCCTGCGCCTTTGACCAGGCTTGGCAACCCCCGCGCCAAAGCATATACATTTTGACGCGGTATTTTGGTTTTTAAGAAGGGTTCATACCTCAAACGTGTTGAAGAGACGAACGCTTTCGTCGGCGGAGCTCGACGACCTGACTCAACGGCTGGCAAAGTTCCTCGAAGGCGAAAACTTGAAAAAGCTTTTGAAAAAAGGCGCGACGGCAGCGGATTTGGGCAAAGCCACCGTAGTCAGCATAGGAAGCTATTACTTTGTCGTGGCAGGCGGGACATGTTTCCCAGCTCTTGCGCAGGCCAACAGCCGGATCCTAGACAGGCTTCCGTCGGTCTACGTCGACCGTGGAGCCGTGCAGAAGATAGCTAACGGGGCGGACGTGATGAGGCCGGGCATAACACGGATGGATGCTTTCGAGAAGGACGACGTGGTCGTGGTGAGGGATGACGTCCATTCAAAGCCTCTGGCCGTGGGACAGGCGTTGGCAAGCTCCGTCGAAGCAGCCGCCACCAGTCACGGACGCGTTGTCAAAAACCTACACCACGTAGATGACACAATCTGGAAGAACGTCAACAACGTGTGATGCGGGAATAGATATAAATAACGTGTGAAACAAAACCATCCGAGTGGCGATTTTGGTCGATGAGAAAACGGTCGTCGACTCGCTCAGGCGAGTCATAGACCCCGACCTCAAAACAGACATAGTTAGCCTCGGAATGGTAAAGGAATTGAAGGTCGAGGATGGAAAGGTTCAATTCACTCTGGAGCTGACAACGCCTGCGTGCCCCTACAACAAGGATATAGAGGACAGCGCGAGAAAAGCGGTCCAGTCAATCCCCGGCGTGAAGGAAGTAGATATGAAGGTGACGGCAAGGGTCTGGTCGGCGAGGACGTTGGGAGCAGGAGACAGCTTGTCATCTGTCAAGAACGTGATAGCTGTGGCCAGCGGAAAAGGAGGAGTTGGGAAAACCACGGTTGCGATAAACCTAGCCTGCAGCCTAGCTCGCAGCGGGGCCAAAGTAGGGCTTGTGGACGCAGACATCTACGGCCCTATGATACCTAAGATCGTCAACATCATACAGCCTCCCAGGATTGTGGCAAACAACAAGGTCGAGCCTGCGAGAATTATGCTCGGCATCAAGGTCATGTCGCTGGGGTTGTTCGTTGACGAAAACACAGCCGTCATCTGGAGAGGCCCGTTGGTGGCAAGCGCCGTCAGACAGCTGCTGACAGACGCGGCATGGGGCGACCTCGACTACCTTATCGTAGACCTTCCACCTGGAACAGGCGACGCATCCCTCACCCTCGCCCAAACCATCCCCCTGACCGGTGTAGTAATAGTAACCACGCCGCAAGCCGCCGCAGCTGTAATCGCGGCAAAAGCCTTGAGAATGTTCAGAAGGCTAGGCATCCCGATAATAGGCATCGTGGAAAACATGAGCTACTTTGTCTGCTCCCACTGCGGCGCAGAGTCCAGAATGTTTGGCAACAGCGTGACGGAGAAGATGGCATCCGAGTTGGACGCGCCTCTGCTCGGAAGGATACCTCTCATGCCCGAGGTATCGACAAACTATGACAAGGGCGTGCCGATAGTCGTGGCAGACCCCAAGTCACCCGCATCGAAAGCCCTGAACGAAATATCCCGCAACATAGCCGCGCGAATAAGCATCCTAGCCCACGAAAGCAAGGCCAAAGCTGAGAAGATGTGAAAAAGAAGAACGTTCAGGTCTGCCCGGTTTGTAGCAGAGCCAGCCTCGACCTTTACCTAGGAGGATACTTGGGGAAAATCTACCGATGCAGCTCATGCGGATATGTTGGGGCTGTTATCGTCGAGATGGATGGAGAAGAGTATCTCGCCATGCTGAAGGAACTGGGCGAAGGTCAGTAGGATGTGGGAAGGCTCTCCAGAAATTCGCTTCCGTATGGATAGCGGGCCGCAAGCTCTTTCCTGACTAGAAGCTGTCTTTCGATGACTTTCAAGGCAGTTCTAGCTGCTAGGTCTGCTCTCCAAGCCTCTCCGACCCCCACGAACTGAAACCGGTCTGAGTTGAGACGAGCCCTGCAGTGCACAAGCCTCATGTCCCCGTGCTTCTCCCTATGCTCTTTGAAGTAAAGGCTTAGGACGCCGTTTCCAAGTGTTTTTCTAAATCTTTTGACAAAACGGTCGGCTACCTCCATCACACGCTCCTTATCCTCAACTGCGACCCTCTCCATCTTGTAGCTGACTTCCACGACTATGTTTCTCTCTGTTTCCCGAAGCTGTGCCACAACAGGCTCCAAAGCATCCATCAAGGTGAAAATTCCAACCACCCTGTGCCTCTCGGTGACAACCAGACATGAAAACCCATGCTGCCTCATCTTCGCCACAGCGTCCACAATGTTCTCGGAAGCTTGAACCGTCATCACATTCCTCGTCATGATGCTTTTCACAGGGTTGCTGAGCGTTCTCACCTTCTCGCCGACCACATCACCCCAAGAAGACTTCAACCGTGGCTTGACGACCCTCTCGACTATGTCGGTGACCGTGACAATTCCCGCGAGCGTATCACCTTCTAAAACAGGGAGGCGTGACACACCTTCATCCCGCATGACGGATATAGCTCTACCTATCGTGTCCTCCGCGTCAACGGTTATGACCTCACGCGTCATGACTTTCGACACGCTTATTTTTCTCAGCAGTTCTCGAGAGTTCAGAATGACGTCTGCAGCGGTAACAAGACCTGAAGGTTTGCCGGCCTCGGTTACCGGCAAGGCTTTCAGGTTTCTCTCGAGCATATGTTTTGCAGCGGTGTGCAAACTGTCCGACGGCCTTAGCCGCGGCGTCCTCACAGCCAATGTCCTCGCCGAAACTTTTGAAGGGTTTAAGTTTGGCTTAAGCATCGCCCTCTTCGTCACAACACCCACAAGCCTGCCGTTAGCCTTGTTCTCCACCACAACTACGTCGGCTTTCCTGTCGGAGAAGATGCCCAGGATCTTCGTCAACGGCTCGCTGTCGTAAACCCATGGAAAGTCCTTTAACATTATCTCCTGTACGTTCATCCTCTGGGTAGGCGGCCAAATTCTATTTAAGTGTCTGCGTGGCTTGTGCGAAACATGCAGGTCGACATAGTTTGTAGCTGCGTAGTGTTAAATAAAAAGTACAGGGCCAGCTTCATGGTTGGTATGAGGCTGATATCTTTGACTTCAGGTGCTTCGATGGCCGCCCTCGCCCTCGTTCTCGCAGTTTTACCCTTGAGCTTTCCATTCCCACCCGTCCCCTACCTCAGGTTCGACCCAGCCGAGATACCTGTCTTCATCGCTTTGCTTGGGTTTGGGCCCGCATCGGGCATGCTCGCCGCGATAATCTACTACCTTGCTCTGCTCGCCGTAGGAGAGTTTACACCGATCGGTCCAACTCTGAAATTTCTGGCGGTGTTGTCGTCGGTCGTAGGTTTTTGGGCTGGCTCTCGCTTGTTAAGCTCTAAGGGCATGGCTTCGATGGTTGGAGCCGGCGTCGTTGTCGGCATATTTCTGAGGGTTGTGGTGATGACCGCGGCAAACTACGTAGTCCTCGTCGCTATGTTTCCAGAGTTCCTCAACTTTGCGACGGCAACCCTTTCAGCATTCTTAGGCATACGTTTAACATCAGACCTCCAGGGACTTTTCCTAGTACTATTGTTCACAGCGGTGTACAACATTCTTCACATGGCATTAAGCTTAATCCCCACCGTTGTGGCGTTGAACACAGTACATAAGGCGAAGGCGCTGGGCAGCGTCTGGGTTCCGTGGGTTGTGAAAGCCTCCAGACCACGCGACAAATCCTAAATCATAGGCAGAGCCTTCTCGGGAGACAACCCTTCATGTATCAATCCGTAGATAGCTTTCGTGACCTTCTCAGGCTTTGGATGCTGGAAAATGTTCCTGCCGAAAGCAACTCCAGCCCCTCCTGCCGACAGACTATCGTAAACCATCCGCAAAACCTCCAACTCCGAATCTACGAACTCGCCGCCCATGACAACAACGGGAACCGGACATGTGTCGACAACGTATCTGAAGCCATCCACGTCACCGGGGTACATCGTTTTTATGAAATCAGCACCATACTCAGCGCCTATCCTTGAGATCTTGGCTATTCCAGCCGCTGAAGCCGCGGAAATGCTGGCTGGAAACATCTCGGCTAAAACAGGCATTCCAAAATCAACCGCTGCCGCAGACAGCGCCCAGAGCGTTTCAAGCTCTTCACGCTCGTTTTCACCGCCAACTTTGACGAAATACTTTACCGCGTCGACGCCAAGGTTTGAAGCCGTCTTGAGGCTCTGAAGTACTGTTGTCGGTGATTTGTCAAGCACGGTGAGTATCCAGCCAAGATGTTTCCTCGCAAGAACAGGCGCATATTCCTTGATTACTCCAAGGTTAGCCATCACAGCGTCAACACCAGCACCCAACACTTTGGCGAGAATCTCCAACGGCTTCTCAGATCCCTTGACAGGCCCCATGAAAGAGCCGTGGTCTAAAGCGAAGATAAGGGTTCGGCCATCGGCTTGGAATATGCGTTTAAGACGGATGGTTTTTCCGGCAATGGTCACGGCGACGCTAGGGTGTGATTATTACTTTAATACTTTTTCTCTGTGAATGGAGCTGAAAACCTTCTACGATTCTCTCGAGAGGCAGTCTGTGGGTTATGAGAGGTTTAACTTTTACAACACCTTGCTGGATTAGCGTCAAAGCTGTTTTGAAGTCTTTTTTGGTTCCGCCGTAAGTACCCGTGATGATTATTTCCTTGTAATGTATCGTGTTAGGGTCTATGCTTATCTCTGTTTTAGGATGGGTTGAGGCGAAAATGTTCATAATCCCTTTTTTCGCTAGTAGGCTTAACCCAAAACGTATGGCGTCGTCTCCACCGACAGATGTGATAACCTTGTCAAACCCATCATCCTTGGTCAAAAGCCTGCACTGTTCGACAGCGTTTTTGTCCGAGCTGTTAACCGCGTAGTCGGCGCCGAGTTTCTCAGCCAATCTTAGCCTCTCGTCTAGAAGGTCTATGGCTACAACCCTCGCACCTTTAAGCTTCGCAAGCTGTACATGCATAAGGCCGATCTGGCCGACTCCCACGACAGCAACCCAGTCGCCAGGCTTTATTCCACATTTTTCGACGGCGTTGACGCATGCAGCCAAAGGCTCAGTGAAAGCGGCTTCCTCGAAGCTTAGGCTCTCCCCGAAAACAGGCATCTTGTCAGGGTATGCTAGAACGTATTCAGCAAAACCGAACACTGGAGGTTTGTAGAGGCCTGAGTTGGAGCAGAGGTTGTCGCTTTCAGTCAAACAATATTTGCAGAGGCCGCACGGTTTGTGGAGCGAGCCGGCGACCCTGTCACCTGGCTTGTGGGTAAACACGCCTTCACCAACCTTCTCCACAACTCCAGCTATCTCATGTCCCGAAACCCCGGCGGCTGGAAGGGAGACCCAAACATCCTCTCCGTTGAAAACACGTATATCTACAGGGCATACCCCGCAGGCTTTCACTCTCACAAGCATAGTTCCCGGCCCAGGTTCTGGCTCGGGTATCTCCTCAAGCCTTAAGTCGAACGCCCTATACATTACAGCGGCTTTCACAACTGTTTAAAATCGCTGTGAATTATTAAACATGGTTTCTGAGGCTGAGCTGCCTAAACGGACCTTAATCTCTCTGACGTAAAGGTCTACTAAGTTTTGCATGCTGACAGGCCAGACATAAACTATCTTCTTGCCGTATCTTCTGCTAAAATCTTCTATCAGCCTCGGTATCTCAACCTCGGAGTGAACTCCCCCAGGGATGAGCATGGTCGTCAAAACCATAATCTTTTGATGGTTTGACTTGCAGGCGTTTTCCAACACTTCTTCAAAGAGAGGTGGACAGAACTCGTTGAAACCAACCATTACTTTACTATCTTTGAGAGCTCGTTCGAGAAGCAACGCCAACTTTCTAACGCTCGACCAGTAAGGGTCGTTCCTCTCGTTTCTAGGCCAGCTCAGAACAATTTTCGTCAACTCTGCAAGCCTCTGCTCCTCCTGAAGAGTTCTGTCAAGTTTGTGGAGCAGCGTTAGATATTCGGTTTGCAGGTTATGGGGCATATCCAAGGGAAACTGCCCGTGGGCGACAAGGATGACAAGCCAGCCGGGCTCGTTCATCAACCGTCTCAAAGCGGTCTTCCATTTAAAGTAGGTTTGTGAAGATTAAGCCCTGGCGGGGCTTTGAACCCCGGACCTCGGCACCCAAACCGGCTGTTGGGTTCTACCGCTTACCAAGCGGTCGCTCCGCCAGGCTGAGCTACCAGGGCGCGACAATTACCATGAGATGCTTTCTTAAAAATCTGCCTAAGATATCACTCCGTACTTGTATGTCATTCCGATGAGACGGCCTTTCCCGAACCGGTCTTCGCTGAAGAATTCGGGGTCGATGAGCGGTGTTTTGCTTCCGAGGATGATGTCGGTCGCGAGCATACCTATGGCTGGACAGAGTTTGAAGCCATGGCCGCTCAAGCCAACGGCGTTGAACAGGTTTTCAACTTTTTTCGAAAACCCTATGATCGGATGCCAGTCGGGTGTGACGTCGTAGAGCCCAACCCAGCCGCCAGCCAGCCTCGCCTCAGCCATCACTGGAAACCTCTTGGAAACAGCTTCACCGTAGCGCGACGCCGTGTCGATTCCCACTTTTTCTTCAAGGTTGAACGCGGAGACATGTCTTTCCTGCCTACTCATGTCGGGGTTTATGCTCCCCATGTACGTTTGGCTGTCTCCAAAAGGCCTCATGTAATAATTGTGGGGGAGGTCGCCCACGACAAGATGCGGCCCCCTAAAGCCTTCAGGCCTGCTCCAAACAACTATCTCTTCTTTCATGAGTTTCACCGGGAGCTCGGCGCCGAACATCTCCATAAAACCGTTGCACCAGACGCCGGTAGCGTTTACAACCAAGTCTGTCTCGATCTCTCCGCGAGTGGTAATTAGTCGTTCAACACGGTTTCCAGCCATTCTTACCCCTTTGACCTCGCATGACTCCATCAATGAGCAGCCGCCGTTGACAGCGGCTTTGGCGAAGGTTTGGGCTGTGGTTACCGGGTCGGCGTATCCTGACTCAGGCTCGTAGGCGGCCGCGTGCAGACCATCCACATTTATCCGCGGCTCCAGCTGCTTGAGTTCGTCAGGACTCATAATCCTCGTGTTTATGCCAAGCTCTCTCTGCATTTCAACGTTCCTCTTCAGCCCCTGATAGTCTTCCTCTCCCGCGAGTATGACGAAACCGCATGCCGTGAACCCAGAGGGCCCGCCAACCACCTTTTCCATGTTCTTCAAAACACGCCAGCTGACTAGTGCCATCTTAGCCACTTCATGCGTGCTGTAGTGGAGCCTAACCACGGCTGTAGACCTTCCAGTCTGCCCCCATCCCACATGGTCTTTTTCAACCAACGCCACCCTTCCAGCGCCCCGCGCCGTCAAATAGTATGCTATCGAGCTTCCCGTAGACCCGCCGCCCACCACAACCACGTCAAAACGCATGTAAAATGTACACGCATGCGGGATATTACTTTAAAAACCGCCGTAAACCAACCCATCCACCATGCCTACGTACGTCTACGATGACGTGCTGCTGCCTGAAGAGGCTTCAAGGCTTGCGGACGGACACAAAGCTGCTAGAATCAACTATTGGAAAAAGTTTGGCGACGACCCGCCAGGATGGCTTGTGGGCTTAGGCCGGATCCAAGGCAGAAAGTTTGTACTCGAGGAGGAGTTCGTAGCGCAGGAGCTTGTCATCAATGCCGCCTCCTACGGTTTTATAGCGTTCCAGAAGCCTGAAGACGGCCGCACGGTTGACAGAGGCTGGATTATCGCTTTCTACCATAACGTGGTGTTTGATGGCCGACGCTGCGTCATCACCTAAGCCTCCGACGGCTCTCTGCCATGTATAGCTTATGCATCAACCATGTCTCGTAACACAGCACTGCAAGGATCATTGAGCTTATCAAGGTGTCAACACTCACCATGAGCACCACCGTTGATGAGTGGGGCATATGAGTATAAGACTTTGACGCGACTAAGCCTAAATAAGTCATACTGGTTTATAAATCGCCAAATTTAAACAGGAAGACGAAAATCATGGCTGAGCTTTACAGACTTATCCTTCCGAGAATAGACGTTGCGATGGAGTCAGGTAAGATAGCTGAGTGGTTGAAGAAAGAAGGCGACCCAGTAAAAAAAGGCGAGGTCGTCGTCATAGTCGAGACCGAGAAGGCTGCCGTTGAAATTCCCTCAGAAGTCGACGGCAAAATCATCAAGATACTGCACAAAGTCGGCGACGAAGTCAGCGTCGGAGAGGCCATAGCAGAGATCGAGAAAACCTAAGAACAAACCATCGCGCGCTTCAGCAAGGCTCTGTGAAGGTCGTCGCGTTTGAAGGCGATACCTAGTGGTAGCGCTACCCATTCCCCAGCCAGTTCAGTCTTTCAGAGCTTCAGCGCCGGGTTAGTAAACGTCACCGTTCTCCTTGATTTTTCTGTCCTCGTAGGGGGCCACACGCCTCCTATAGTATTCGTGGGCGACTGAAGAAAGCACTCCCAGCGCTCTGTTGTAATTGAAGTATCCAGGCGGATAGAGTTGGACAAGCAGCCTAGTTATCACGTAGTTTAGCCTTCCATCCATCTTTTCAGGCGGGGCTGTAGAAAGCTTCTGCACCAGAGCGTCAACCTCTCCGTCAAGCTCAGCCCTCTCCTCACGAGTTATGTATGGCACAGATATTCGTCTGAAACAGGCTATATCAATTTTGCTGCCGAAAAACATAATTGCATCCAAAACAGCTAGATTCCATGCATTTCGTAACTCTGATTAAGTTTAGGCGAAAGCTAAGCCGTGAAGACGTGGACAGAACCGATAAGATAATCAGAGAAAACCCTGCAGTGAAAGTGCGTGAGATGCTTTGGACCTTCGGAGCCTATGACGGAGTGCTGATAGCCGAAGCGCCCGATGCAGAAACATACCTTAAATTCGTTCTCAATTTTTCAGACTACCTGTCCACGGAGACGTTGACAGCCATCCCACGCGACCAAGCCCTTAAGATAGCTGGACTCCGCTGAAAAACGCCAAGCCGAACAATGGCGCCCGATACCCGAAAACCTTCAACCAATAACTTTTTTATTTCCGATGAAAGCAGAGGCAAACAGGCGAACACGCGTTTAAAACCATTTCTAGACAGCCCGCCCAGCTTGCAGTTGAACGATATTATTAAAAACAGGTGAAGACATTGCATTTTGGATGCCGTTATTTGTTGACGCGTCAAAGCTCTCCCCTTCACACATCCCGAGAACGCTTATTCACCGTGAAAGGGAGACAGAGCTTCTGACCAGAATCTTGAAGAGGGGGATAGAGCGTCGTTCCGACGACTTCGTCGCAAAAGCCCAAGTCGTGGGAGGGGTTGGGGCGGGGAAAACAACTTTGAGCCTCAAAGTAGGCCGGGAGCTTGAGGCAGCCTACAGGAATCTTGCCCATCTTTACGTTAACCTGAGGATGTTCTCCGCCAGCAGGGTTTCAGTATATCGTTACATGGCGAAAACCTTCTCCGAACAAGCCTTCAGCCAGTCTCTGTCAGCCGAAGAGTTGTTAGACAACATGTTAACCTACCTTAAACACAACGGCATGCTGTCAATTGTTACGTTCGACGAGGCCGACTACCATGTCAGAACATGCCGCGGGAAGGAAACTGTGATCTACGACTTTACAAGATTGCATGAAGTTTCCCCCATCAGGCCGATAAACGTTGTCGGAGTTGTGTTTATAACACGCGACCCAGAATACAACGGTCTCTTAGAAAAGCCTGAACTCAGCTCGCTCGGCGCAAACATCGTCAAGCTAGAGCCATACACGAGACAGCAGATGGTGGACATACTGGAGGGAAGGGTCGTGGAAGCTTTCAGGAAAGGCGCGGTTCCACACCAAGTCATAGAATATGTGGCGGATGTTGCAACGCGGCCTCCTCACAACGGGGACGTCAGATTCGCCCTAGACCTGCTTCTCTATGCCGGCAACTTAGCCGAGTCCAGAGGCTACGACCATGTGAAAATCGACGACATCCGATATGTCCTAGCTGAGACTGGGCATGCAACGCTTTTGCGCGAGATAGCCGAGCTGACTGAGAACGAGAAAACAGCTTTGCTTGCCGTCGCAAAATCCTTAACCAGCTCAGGGGACGCTTACGCCGATGTACAGGCGGTTAAGAAGATTTACACCATGGTTTGCGAGCAACAGGGCCGGGTGGATACAGGTTTCGACAAGGCGCTCAAATCCCTGAAGCTCCGAGGGTTCATAGAGCTCAGAGGCCAGGGAAAGGTTGAGCTGGTGGGAGCCGATGCCCAACGCATCTCACAAACAGTGGAACATCATTTAAAAAGGAGAAGAGGCGAGGATGGTTAAGCCCGAGCATGAAATCGAAGAAACGCTGGCATCATACTTACATCTTCGTCTGATAAAAACCCTTGCGTCATCGCCAGCGCCATGTTCAAAATACATGCTTGCGAAAACCTGTGGGATAAGCCAGAGGTCAGCTGAGAAAATCCTTACAAAACTCCTGAAGCATGGATGGATTCTCCAAACACCCTACAAGCCCACAAAATACATGCTCAACAAGCAGAAACATCCGGTGAACAAGCTTATAGAGTTCTTAAACAACGCAGGCTATATGTCGAAAACCCATCAATAAAATTAAAAAAGAGATAAAACACATCAACGCCAGGGCCCTGGTAGCTCAGCCCGGTTAGAGCGGCCGCCTTGTAAGCGGCAGGTCGAGGGTTCAAAGCCCTCCCAGGGCTTCTTCAGCCGAAGGTGACGGGAACGAACCTTCCAGCCCCCGAAACCTTCTTCGCCGGAGGCCTGCCGACGATGTGAACCCTGTATCCGCAGCTGGTGCATTTGTTATCTTTATCGAGGTTCCATTCCAGCAGGTCATAGCCATGGCGTCTGACAACTATTTTGCCGCAGCCTGGGCAGTAGGTGTTTTCCAGAGGATGGCCTGGAACGTTTCCCACGTAGACATAGAGAAGCCCCTCTTCCTTCGCTATCTGACAGTGTTTCTCGAGGGTTTCGATAGGCGTCCAGGGAAGATGTAGAAGCTTGTAGTCCGGGTGAAACCTCAGAAAATGTATCGGCGTTTCGGGGCCGAGGTTTTCGTAAACCCATTTCGAAAGCTTCCGCGCAGCATCCAAGCTATCCCCTATCTCAGGAACTATCAAGTCCGTTATCTCGACGTGTATCTTGGTTCTTGTCTTCATCTCGAGCAAGGTTTGGAAAACTGGTTCGGCGTCAGGTATGCCTATGTATTTTTGGACGAAGGTTTTTTCTCCACTGCCTTTGAAGTCCACGGTGGCGCAGTCTAGGAACTCCGACGCCATGCTAACTGCGTCAGGTGTCCAGTAACCGTTTGTCACGAAAATGTTTATCAAACCCTTGGTCCTGGCGATGACGCCAATGTCATGGGCGTATTCCATGAAGATGGAGGGCTCGTTGTAGGTGTAGGCTATTCCGTCGCTTCTGTATTTTAGAGCAAGTTCAACGACCTGTTCAGGCGCCGCTTCAATGCCTTCCACCTTCCTTCTCTGGCTTATGTCGAAGTTTTGGCAGTAGGCGCAGAGCCAGTTGCAGCCAGTTGTGGCTATGCTGAAAATTTTTGTTCCAGGCATGTAGTGTGTGACCGGCTTCTTCTCGATAGGGTCCACGTGCCCCGTGATGACTCGTCCGTAGACGAATAGACGCAGCTGCCCGCCTACAACTCCTCTGACGCCGCATAGACCAACCTGCCCCTCTCTAAGCCTGCAGTATCTTGCGCAGGCGGTGCACGATATGCGACCGTCCCCTGTCGCGCGGCTGAGCGACGCCGTCTTTCCGAGTGTTTGGACCTGCACCCCAATACTGTCTTTTCGCTGGGGGTTATTAAACTATGTTTACTTACCCAAAGGTATTAATGGCTTTGAGCCGAAAAGCCTGTTGTGCTCCTTCATCATGCATCTGTTCCAAACGACTGTCACGCCCTTGGATGACAGAAGCTCGGCCGCTTCTTTGTTGTAGATGCTTTCCTGCATCCAGAAAACCTTCGGCTTTATCTTAGCGGCTGACTGCGCCACCTCCAACACGGCCTCGCTAGGTCTGAAAACATCGACGATGTCAACGGGTTGCGGGATGTCCTCAAGCTTTCTGTAGGCCTTCAGCCCCAGTATCTCGTCTGCGAACGGGTTCACCGGTATGATTTCGTATCCCTGCTTCATGAGAAATCGCGGGACAAAGTTTGCGGGCTTGGAGGGTTCTCTCGAAGCTCCTACGACTGCAACCGTCTTGTATTTTTTTAATATTTCACGTATCTGTTCGTCTGTTAATCCATCGGCTTCCATGAATCTTTTCTTCAAAGGGGTTAGATAACCTTTTTGCCATGACACGGCTTAGCCGGACATCAATACTAATTACCGACGGCTGTGGTCAAGCCGTTGAGCCATGGGTAATGATATTGCTATGCGTATCGCGCACATCTCGGACACCCATATCACGAAGCATGGAATGCATCTTCCGCAAGCCTTAGAGGGCTGTATAAAGCTTTTGAACAGGCTTGACCCAGCCCCAGACATAACGATTCACACGGGCGACCTGACGGACAACGGCATACTGCTCGACTACGAGCTGGCGGTCGAGAAGATGCAGGGAATCGACTCTGAAGTCGTCTATGTTCCCGGCAACCATGATGAGAGAAACTATGGAGACTCGCTGTTCAAGGAGATGGTTTCGCAGGTTGATGTGATGACAAGCGTTAAGAAGGCTGTTGTGCTTTTGCTGGACAGCGCTATACCCGACAGCGATTCGGGAAGGCTTGGAAGATGGAGACAGCAGCTGATAAAGAACAGGCTGCAGCAGTTTACCAACGATGTTCTGAAGATAACAGTATTCCACCATCATCTGATACCGGTTCCTTTTTCGGGGAGGGAGAAGGATATTTTGGAGGATGCGGGCGATGTGCTGAAAACAATCATCGATGTCGGCGTAAATATGGTTTTGATGGGCCACCGGCATGTTAGATATGCGATAAAAGTGGGAAGAACCCTGCTCGTGAACGCTGGTACCGTGTCATGCGTAAGAACACGTGGCAGGCTTGGCAACAGCTTCAACGTCATCGACGTATATGAAGATGGGTTTGTGAAAGTAGCTGAGATGAGGATACCTGACGGTGAGTTTTTCAGCTTGGGAGAGTTTAATGTTTGGGGTGGCAGGAGTTGAGGCCTGTTGCCATCTTGGTTCTGCTGCTCCTAGGCCTGTCTGTGTTTTCCGCGGTTTTCTTCATCGGTGTAACGCCTTCCACGTCGGGTTCAACCCGGACAATCGAACCGACCATCATGAGCACATTAACGAAAACTGTAACGTCAACAGTTACAGTTGCTAAAACAGTCGTGGAGGGTTCTGGGTCGATTCCTTCCAGCATCGTTCTAAAAATCGCCGAAACATACCCGAATTTCGAGACGATGCAGACATACCATGTGTGGCTGCCTGCCAAGCCCGGCACATACGTTTACAGCTTCGCCGTATTCTGGCGTTATGGTGAGAACCACAGCCACATCATCTACTTCCACCCGCCGGAAGGGGGTAAGATCACGTTTATGCTCGACAGCTTGATTCAAACACGTTTCGCCGCCGCGAAAAACATTCCCAACGTTCCAGCTCCAAACCCTCCAGTCGCTTTGCTGCGTGAGACGGTCTTCACGGAGGATGGACAGGTTTCGGTCATGTCTTGGGACATCGGCCCGCATGTTCAAGGCTATGCAAGTCGGCCTCAGGTTGAAAGGGGCGGTCACATTGCTTGGGCAGTTTCATACACGCCTTTGGAGCAGAAGGCTTACGGCGAAAGCCTCGTAGCCCGCTACTATTTTCTCCAGATAAGAGTTACCTTCTGAGCCTTCTAAGCTTCGTGACGTCTGTAGTTTTGTAAGTTCTGTAGACCTGAACTGAGAGAAGAAGAGCTAAGGCTACGACAGCTGCTCCAACCCCAAGCGAAACAAGTATGAATGATTGCGCGTATGGGTCGACCAGCCCGGTCCCCTGCTTGGTGGACATCGCTACGAAGCTTAGGTGGGCTGCGTTGACCATTATTTCCAATCCAATTATTTGTTTTATGAGGTTTTTGCGGGTTGCTAGGCAGAAGACGCCGATGATGAATATCAGAGAAGCCACGAGTACGTAGTAGATCAGCGGCAGGCCCATTTACTCCTCCCTCCTCAGCATGGCCGACAGACCTATAACCAGAGTTAGGAGAACTAGGCCGAAGGCGATGAACAACGGAAACAGCCCGCCGAAGAGTGTTGCGCTGACGTTCCGCCAGATAGTCGCCGGGTCTGCGGGAACTAGCCTAGCTGAGTTGTCGCCCCAGAACTTGTATGCTGGCGAGGGACCTGCAAGGGCTGAGAAGACGACGAACGCCAAGAATAAGGCGGCGCAAGCTCCTAGGACCTCAGCTAGCCTCATTCCTCATACCCCTTTGTCAATATTATGACGAAGATAAACAGGGCGATGATGCCTCCTGCGTATATCAGCAGCTGGAAAACGGCGACGGGGTAGGCGCCGAGTATGAAGAAGATTATTCCAAGCGTGGCGGTGTAGCCTAGCAGGCTCATAACGCTTCTGACAAGCTTGCCCTGCTCAACCGCTATGATGGCGAAAAGGACGGAAACCGCAAGCAGCAAAACCTCCAGAAAATCCAGATTCATGGCCCCAACCTGCGTGATATGATGATAACTGCGGAAATAAATGGATGTGTTTCTCTGCGTGAAGGGTTAATATTATTGGGTCTAAACGGGTTTGCCGAGAATTGGGGCTTTCCGAAGTCGTCAAGGTGGCAGTCATAGCTGCCCGTCACAAGGCCGACGCGCTAGTAGAGGAGCTGCTCAGGTTTGAAGACTTCCACCCGGCGGAGAAATCTCGGTTTAGAGACACAAAACTCCATGAGATCGAGCACACGGCTGAGAGCGGTTTTGTTAGGCTTCAAGCTCTAATACAGGAGCTTGGGATAAAGGACTCAGTAGGCCTGATTGACCAGCTCCTCAACCCGAGAAAGCTGGAGAGCATGACGATATTGACTGACGGTTTGCACCAGCTTCTCCAAGATCTTGACGAACAATCTTCTCCGCTTGTCTCAAAAATCAACAAGCTTCTGGAGGACAAGAAAGCAAAAGTCGAGAAGATTGGCCAAACACGTTCATTATATACTGTTCTGAAGGCTGTCGAAGGGATTGAGCTCGACATGGATTTGGTCAGGAAAATTGGAAGGTTTCATGTCTTCGTCGGCTTCTGCTCCGGTTCCGAGCTTGCGGAGCTGAGGCGGGCTCTTCCCTCTTCAGCGGTCGTTGAAACGGCTGTAGACGGATTGACCTTGGTGCTTATCGTTTCAAAGAGAGATGAGGGAGAGAACGTCGAAAGGGTTGTCAAAGGCTTGGGAATCAAGGCCCTGACGATACCTCCACAATATCCGCAGAACGTTAAGCTAGCGGTTGAAAATCTGGGGACAGAGCTGAGGGAGCTGGAGAAAGAACTTTCGGATATCGACGGTGAGCTAAGAAGAATGGTTGCGGTGGAGTCCGCAAAGCTCATCGCTTTTCGCGACGCGTATGCACTTGTCAGGGAAGCGCTTTTGAGGATAGCGGGGGCTGGCAGTCTGAGGTTTTTCGCTGTCGTTGAAGGTTTTGTGCCTGCTGAAAGGATTGACGAATTCAGGGCGAAAATCGGGGTGAAATATCCCGTTCTGCTGGATGAGGAGAACGCCGAACACGTTGATGAGAAACCTTCGATGATGGACAACCCCTCGGTCACAAAGCCCTTCGAGAAAATAACTCTGATACAGGGTTATCCGAGACACGGTGATATTGACCCGACGCCCTACGTCTCCATCTTCTTCACGATTTTCTACGGCATCATGTTCGCCGACCTTGGACAGGGCATAGTCATACTGGCTTTTGCCTTGTTCATGCTTAGACGTGTGTCGGGAGATTTGAGAGAATGGGCTAAGCTTCTGGCTTATTTAGGTGTCGCGTCCGCCGTCACAGGGTTCTTGCTGGGCGAGGCTTTCGGCTTTAAGGTGGGCAGTTTAATCGGATCCCCCGAGCTCCTCCATCTTGTAGAAGAGCACGGCGAATCGAAACAGTTCAACATATCCGAAGTTCAGAGGCTTCTGGTGATGACGATTTTGCTGGGTGCAGCCCACCTAACGATTGGCTATGCCCTCGCCTTCGTCAAATACTGGAAGAAGGGTGAGAAGGCTGAAGCTTTGACCGTCAAACTTCCGTCGCTGGCTATGTATGTCTTCGGCATCTTGTTTGCCTTAGCGTTCTTCGGCGCGGGAGGAAGCATCCAAAGGGTTTTCACAGCGGAGTCGCCCGCCCCCCTTGTTAACCTGCCGACGAGATTGGTCGGAGCCGTGGGGATGTATGGCTCGATAGCCTGCATCCTCGTGTTGATGCTGGGTAGGTATGCAGCTGGTTTGGCTGGAATAGGCCATAAACTAAGCATAATCTCATCGATTGGAACGGGGTTGTTGGAAACATTGGAAAATATCATACACTTTCTTTCGAACACCATCTCCTACTCACGAGTTACAATCCTGCTGATAGTTCATGCAGCGCTTTTGCTGCTGCTCAACACCGCTTGGGAGGCGCTGGGGCTGGTAGCTCTGCCGCTCCTGATAATCGGTAACATAGGTATTATGCTGCTTGAGGGAATGCTGGTGTTCATACAAGCGATGAGGCTTCACGTCTACGAGTTCTTCAGCAAATTCTTCGACGGAACCGGCCAGCCGTTCAGAAAACTGGCGATGCAGACTTTGTTCATGAAAATCAGGTTTGGATAAGCCGGCTCCTTCTCTGTACAATCTTACCTTTAGCCGATGGAACGATGTGGATCTCAGCGTCTGGAAAGGTTCGTTCAAGCTCAGCTCCTTGGAATAACCAGTCTAGGAAAACTGCGAGCGCCGCGGCTTCGCTGTGAGGCTGGTTGGTCACTGACACGTTATAGTCGGCTAGATGATACACTTCGGGTTCAACCTTCTCGCCGCCAACCACAACCAACAGTTTCTTGTTTTCGGCGTGGACTCTACGGATCTCGTAGATAACTGACTTTAAAGGCAGCCCATACATGGTGAGATGTACAACGGAGCCTTTCCAAGCTTCAAGAAGCTTACGCCAAGACCCAATATACTCAGTCTCAAACGACCCACCCCATCTCTTGCAGACTTTCATGACGGTAAGCTCTACGTTCTGGTCCTTGTCTCCTGTGTAGTACATTTTGTCAGCTCCGAAGGCTCTCGCAACGAGGGCGACATGGCTCGTGAGCCTCTTATCCCTCTCAACTCTGTGGCCTAAACGCAGCACGGCGAGCAAGGCCGATTCCTACTTAACGATTGCCTCAAGCTCTGCGATTTTCTTCTGCAAAGCCTCCGCGAACTTGGTGTTGTCGTAAAGCGTCAGAGGCTTCCGGCATACACGGCACTTGAACAAAGCCTCCATGGCGTGCTCGAAGCTGTACTTGGCGCAGCCAGGGGTTCCACACCAGTACATCTGGTTGTTTAACTCATAATCGAGACGAGCTTTGAGTCTCTCCAACACCTTACGCATCAGTATCCTAGTGTATCCTATCAGCTGTTCTTGGTGAACTCTCCATTTAAAAACTCTGTGACCTGTGCTTTTGTCACGGTGAACCTCGTAGGAGACGGCTCCGACGTCGTTGAGCCTGTGCAAGGTTTTCCGAACCTCCTTGATGTCTATGGAGGTCATGGCGGATATTTCTTCGTCCGTGAGAGCAGGCTTGTTCAACAGCGTTTTGACAACTTTACGGGCTGTCTCGCCCCCAATCATGCCGACGATCCGTAAACAAGACTCTTCATCTAGCATTATCATCAAGCGACTACCTACAGAACATATGGCATGGCTGGTTTATTATTTTTGCGGCCGTATTCTCTTGCCTTCAAGTGCGGGGATGTTTGGACCGGCTGGGATTTGAACCCAGGACCTCCCGCACGCCAGGCGGGCGATCTTCCAGGCTGATCTACCGGCCCACTCATCTTTCTTCTGGGCTGGGATTTATAATTGTTTTGGAAGCGCTTGTGGGGATAGGTTTTTAAACCATGGCAGCGTTTCAGAGCCGTGAGTGTCGTTGACTTCCTAACCATAGACGATTTCGAAGTTTCTGGAAAGTCTGTGTTTGTCAGGGTTGACATAAACACGCCAATAGACCCGCATACAGGGGTGTTGCTTGAGCTGCACAGGATTAAGGAGGCGTCGTTTACTGTCAGGCATCTGAACGGCTCCAGAATCGTCCTTGGCTCTCATCAAGGCCGCGTTGGCAGGGAAGACTATGTATCTCTACGACAGCATGCGAAAGCTTTGTCTGAGGTTTTGGGCAGGCCTGTGAAGTTCGTGGAAGATGTTTTCGGCGAGGCTGCGAGGACGGCGATAAAAAGCCTCAAGGATGGGGACATTCTACTGCTTGAAAACCTTAGGTTTGCGGCTGAGGAAAACTTTGAGTTCACGCCGCAGGAGGCGGTGAAAACTCATCTGGTTAAAAACCTTACGCCGCTTTTCGACCTGTGCGTTTTGGACGCGTTCCCGACAGCTCACAGAGGCCATCCGACCATCGTCGGTTTCCCCGAGGTTTTGCCGACTTGCGCCGGATACTTGGTTGCGAAGGAGCTGAAGTCTCTCAACCGCGTGGTCGCTACTTCAAAAGCACCTTACACAGCTGTCTTAGGAGGGTCTAAAGTCTCGGACAGGCTTGAAGCCATCAACGCGTTAATAGCTAACGGCCGAGCTGACAACGTCCTGCTCACCGGCTTGATAGGCCTGGTTTTTCTGAGGGCTGTTGGGGTTTTGAAACATCCTCTATCAGGAGATTTGGAGAAGTACGTCCCCAAGGCTGCCGCGCTCTACCATGAGCATAGAAACAAGTTTCATCTCCCGGA
>JAWBJZ010000013.1:559-3511 GCA_038832005.1 Candidatus Caldarchaeum sp. | reverse complement strand
CGGAGGATGTCGCTGTGGAGAAGGACGGGGAAAGGGTTGAGGTTGATGTTAACGAGGTCGCCGAATCCGACAAAATTTACGACATCGGCGAAAAGACGGTGAAAAAATACTCCAAGATAATCAAGAGTTCTGGGACGATTTTCATAAGCGGTCCTCCGGGTGCGTTTGAGAGGAAAGGCTTCGAGAAAGGAACTGACGAGCTGTTGCTGGCCACAGCCAGTTCTCTCGGCACTTCTATCGTGAGCGGCGGCCATCTTTCAGCGGCTCTCGAGAGGCTTGGTGTGAAGGATTGGATTGACCATGTAAGCACGGCTGGCGGCGCTTTGGTGATGTTTCTCGCCGGGCAGAGGCTTCCTCTGATTGAAGCCTTAGCCCGCAGCGCTAAACGTTACAGGGCTGGGTTAACATGATAAGGGTTGGGATTAACGGATATGGCACAATTGGCCGAAGGGTAGCGGACGCTGTAAAGCTGCAGGACGACATGAAAGTTGTAGGCGTTGTCAAGACCATCCCTGACTACAAGGCGAGGCAGGCGGTTGAGAAAGGTTACAGGCTTTTCTGCGTCGACGCAGCTGGTGTGGACAAGTTTAGGAGAGCCGGCATAGCCGTTGACGGCGTTGTTGACGACTTGCTGAATGAGGTTGATGTAATCGTTGACTGCACACCTGGCGACGTCGGCAAAACATACCGAGAGAAATACGCAAGCTTTGGCAGAAAAGCTGTCTTTCAAGGTGGTGAGGAGGCCGACGTCGCAGACCTTAGCTTCGTAGCTCAATGCAACTACGAGAAGGCGGTGGGGAGAAAAAGCGTGAGGGTTGTCTCATGCAACACAACGGCTTTGTGCAGGGTTTTGAACGCCGTCGACCAGCGGTTTGGGGTTGAGAAGGCTCGGGTTGTCATAGCTAGAAGGGCGTCCGACCCGGAGGAGGCTTCGAAAGGATTGATCGACGCTGTCGTGCTAGATCCTGTGGAGATCCCCTCGCACCACGCTGAGGATGTTAAAACGGTTCTCCCGCATTTAGATATCGTTACTATGGCTTTGAAAATACCCACAACTCACATGCATCTACACAGCCTGCTCATTACGCTGAAGGACAAAGCTTCGGCGGATGATGTGAGGAGCATACTGTCTGAGACGACCCGTGTGAAGGTTGTGTGGAAGGCGGATGGCTTCAAGAGCACGGCGAACGTGTTTGAATACGGTAGAGAAAGTGGACGGCCTCGAGGTGATATATATGAGGCTGTTGTCTGGGGTGACTCGGTCAGGGCTGAAGGACGTGAGGTGTACTTTTTCATGGGTGTTCATCAGGAGGCTATAGTTGTGCCGGAGAACGTTGACGCCATAAGAGCTTTGGTCGGCGAGACCCCCGCGGAAAAAAGCATCAAAAAAACCAACGCAACGCTCAAAATATCTTGAGGAAGTTTAAAGCCGTTTTCCTAGACGTAGACGGAACACTTTACAGGAGCAGGGAGTATGAAGAACATCTCCTTCAGTCGGCTGTTGCGGTCATAGCTGAGATGCTGGGGTTAGCTAGGCCTGAGGCGTTCAAAAGGCTTATGGAGGTTAAGGAGAAGGTGAAGACGGTAAGCAGGAGCGTTGAGGTTCTTGGGCTGGAGCGAGGCCGGTTCTACGACAGGCTCGCTGATGTTGCGGATGTGAAAAAATACATACATCCTTCGGCTGCTGTAGTTGGGCTGCTGAGAAACCTGAGACGCAAGGGTGTTGTGATTGGGCTTCATACAAACTCTGGTAGAAAGCTTGCGGGAAAGGTTTTGGAATGCTTAGGCGTTGACAGACAATGCTATGATTTTATCGTGACGAGCGATGATGCAGAACCTAAGCCAGACCCTTCAGGATACATGCTGCTGCTGGAGAAAGCCGGGGTAAACGCTTCCGACGCGTTGTATGTGGGCGACAGATGCGATGTTGAGCTGGCTCCAGCAAAGAAGCTGGGCATGTATACGGCGGCGGTCTACACCGACAAATGCGACTACGCGGACTATTTTCTCAAAAGCCTGTCAGAGATAGAAAACTTTACCTGATCCCTAGATACAGCCTGCCAAGCTCCTTATGCCTGAGGAGTGTCTGCGCATCCCCTTCGAAGGCCGTGCGGCCGCTGACAAGCAGTATGGCTTTGTCACCTATCTCCAAAGCCCTTTTAGCGTTCTGCTCAGCCAGAAGTATTGTTTTGCGGTGGCTGTCCCTCAAGTCTCTGATTATGTTGAGTATCGTTGTTGACATCTTGGGTGAAAGGTTGCCGGTCGGCTCGTCGAACAGCATTATCTTGGGTTTGCGGATGAGAGCCATGGCTATGGCTAGCATCTGCCTCTCCCCGCCGCTCATCAAAGCCGCTTTCTTCGTTTGATATCTCTTTAGATGCGGGAAGATTTCCATGACGTCCAAGACTGACGAATCTGCTTTCCCCAGCCCGTATGATGAAATTAACAGGTTTTCGTAGACGGTTAAGTTTGCGAAGACGTTGTCTAGCTGTGGAACGTAGGCTACGCCGTGGGAGGCGACTTGATGCGGGGCAAGCCCCGTGATGTCAACGCCGTCCAAACGTATCCTACCAGAATAAACTTTGGTCAGCCCGAAAACGGTCTTGAGGAGAGTGCTCTTTCCGCTGCCGTTAGGGCCTACGACCACTGTGAGAAGGTTTGCGGGAACGGTGACCGAGACCTCGAAGAGGACTTGAAGCTTTTTATATCCTGCGCAAAGGTTCTCGGTCCTGAGCAACCTCTATCCACCGAGATAACTTTCGACAACCAGGACGTTGTTTAAGACCTCTTTAGGCATGCCTTCAGCTATGACCTTACCTAGATGCATAGCGTACACATAGTCTACATATGGTATTGCGAGGTCCAGTCTATGTTCTATAAGGAGAAATGTTATTCCGAGCTTTTTGTTAACCTCCCTCAAGTAGGTGAAGACTTCATGGGCTAGGTTCGGGT
>JAWBJZ010000013.1:0-549 GCA_038832005.1 Candidatus Caldarchaeum sp. | reverse complement strand
TCCCCGCTGCAGGCTCATCCATCAATATCATTTTAGCACCGCTCATCAACGCCCTTCCTGTTTCCAGGAGCTTCATCTGACCGCCGCTCAGCTTGAAGGCCTGCTGGTCCCAGAGGTTGTCAAGCTTCAAAAGCTTTAGAATCCCAAAGGCTTTCTCAATGGACTCCTCCTCAAACTTATCCCAATTAGACCTGTTAAGGGCTGAGAGAAGGCCTTCCCCTGGATTGTGTTTTTCTGAGACGAGAAGGTTTTCGAGAACTGTTAAGGATTGGAAGGGCTGAGGGATCTGCCAAGTTCTGACGAGGCCTAATCCGTAGATTTGATGCGGCTTTAACCCTGTTATAGGCTTGCCGTCGAAGAACACCACACCATGCTCTGGCTTGTAAACACCTGTTACAACGTTCACCAAAGTAGTTTTCCCACTCCCGTTAGGCCCTATCAAAAGACACATAGAGCCTTTTTGCACAGCTATGTCAACCCCATCTAAAGCCCAGAGTCCGCCAAAGTTTTTAGAAAGCCCTTGAGTGACTAATATTTTCTCAACAGTCA
>JAWBJZ010000012.1:5121-33907 GCA_038832005.1 Candidatus Caldarchaeum sp. | reverse complement strand
TAGAGTCTTGGTTCAGCAAGCTCAAGAGGAGGATAAAACAGTTCAACACATGCTTCCCAACATACAGGCCTAAGGTATCAGAGAAGTGGATAAAGTCATGGATAGCCTTAAGTTGACAGTCCCAGTTATACGGTGTCTTGAGCTTCAGAACGTTGTAAAGATGTTTTTATCCTGCCGGTAAGCAAATGGGTTTAGACTGTCGATAGGCCGGACACACCTTTAAAAACTTTCCTAAAACCTGTGTGTATGGTTTATGTTGTAAAAACGGGGACGCCGATTGTTACAACGACTAAAACGGCGGCTCCACTGTGAACGCAGATGAGCTGCACAAAGAGACCTAAAATGAATCGTGTAAGATGTATGTATACGTCATGCTTTTTCGGCTGTGCTTACTGTTTGATGTCCGACGTAATGCCGAGGTTAAAAAGCTTATATCCTATAAGATGCTTTTCCACGGCTTCGGATTTCATGGTTTATATACAATCAAACGGATGAAAACTTGGACCAAATGCCGCTTGTCGCCACGGTCTACCTACGGAAGAAGAAACATTTAAGCGGTAAAACATACCTATACATTCACATCCCCGCCAAAGTCAGCTCAGACAGCCAGTTCATCTTCCGCGAAGGCGACCAGCTGAAAATGACGGTCGAGCCCGCGAAAAACCGCATCATTCTAACGCGTATGAAGAAAAGCGGAAGAAGCAAGAGAAGATAAAGTTTTGCAGCTGCTTGTTCAGCATAAAGTCTGATGCTATGAAAACAGGGCGAAAAACTGTAGGCTTATATATTGAAAAGAAGCTGTCTGAGGCAATGGCTCAGAAGGTTGAGGCTGGTCCTCTTGGAAGGGTTTTTGACGAGTTTGTCAGATGGCTTGTTGAAAGGCTGGAGAGGACGCCGATTGTCACGTTCAGATTTCAGGTTCCCCGTCTTGCCGTAAGCCCGTTCGGCTACTTGGGAACTTTGACCGCCATCGTCTTCCTAATCCTCGGAATAACAGGCGGTTTGTTGATGTTCTACTACCGGCCTGACGTACGTCTGGCCTACGACAGCGTCAAAGAGATCGAGGAAAACATCGAGTTCGGGTTCTTCCTTCGAAACATTCACTACCACGCATCCAACGCCATGGTTTTCCTAGCCATCGCCCATCTCTTCTATCAATACTTCAGCGGCAGGTATAAGGTGAAGAACGAGGTCATCTGGGTGACTGGCATAATCCTTGGGACTGTGACTGTTTTAGAGGCTTTCACAGGCTACGACCTCATACTCAACCAGAGAGCCATGCTGGCGGTCAACATAGCGGTTGGGTTGACGAACTCAGCTCCCTTACTGGGGCCTCAGATGGCGCCGATTCTATTGGGCGGCGGCCTCTACGACCTCATCATCAGGTTCTACGCCCTTCACGTCTTCGTTTTGCCGATGGTGATGTTATTGCTTGTGCTTGTCCATTTCCCGCGTAACCTCGTCTTCGACCCGCCTGTCGTCGCCGGAGTAATAGGAGCCATACTGGTGGCGGGAGGGCTTTATCCCGTTGACCTCGGCCTGAAATACGACCCAACCCGTGCCATCGTCGAGGTTCCCGAATGGTATCTCACGGCAATCTACGCCTTCATCAGGACGGGGTTGGAGAGGTTTACGTCCGGCGCACTGCTACCCCTGCTGTTCATCCTCTTCTTCCTGCTCATCCCCTTCGTCGACAGGTCGAAGAAACTCAGCTGGAGGGAAAGGCCTTTCCTGACAGCCGCCGGTCTTTCAAGCATCGTCCTGATAATAGTCACAACCGTCTGGGGTTTCTACACAACGCCTAGAGTTGACGCCTTTACAGCCGTCTACGTCGAACCCCTCATCTTCTATCCAACACTGCTTTTCCTGATAACGGCAACATTCATAATAAGCTACAAGTACATCGCCCCACCCATGTCAAGTCCCACAAGGCCTGCTCCAAAATCACGGCCCGTCACCATACAGCTTCCCTATGAATGGTCTGTGAGGGTTATCATGGGGCTGCTGGCGGTAATAGGTATTCTCTCGCTGATTGCTTTCCAACAGTATCTTGAGGGGTTGAAGAACCTGTCGCTTTTCAACCTCGGGGTTGTCGTCATGCTCTTCGGCTTGATAGCGCACATGTACAGGCATGCGATGCAGCAGGTCAAATAACCGCCGGCAACGGTAGGAAAAACTCCCCACAACCCTCGCTAAACTCTCTTCCCATGGAAGCCATCTTTAAGAGGGTGTTGTTATAGGTTGTTGGGATGGCTGAGGTTGACAGGCTTGCTAAGGATGTTTTAGCGGGCGATGTTAAAGCCCTCGCCAAAGCCATCAGCATTGTGGAGCTATACTCCGCCGAAGCTGAAGAATTGCTATCCAAGCTTTTCAGACATGTCGGCGGAAAGCCTGTGATAGGTTTTTCAGGCCCGCCCGGTTCCGGCAAAAGCACGTTGATAGGTCGTGTCGTCGAGCATCTGACCGGTAGGGGGTTTAGGGTTGGCGTTCTCGCGATAGACCCTTCAAGCCCTTTCACGGGAGGCGCTGTTCTCGGAGACAGAGTGAGGATGGCCGCCGTTTCATCAAGGCCCGGCGTGTTTATCAGGAGCATGGCTACGAAAGGCGTTAGGGGCAGTGTTGCGGTCAACGTGAGAGCGGTTTTAAGGGTTTTCGACGCCGCCGGGTTTGACTTCATCTTGGTTGAAACGGCTGGAGCGGGACAGGCCGACGTTTCCGTCAACGACGTGGCCGACATCGTCGTCATAGTGGTAACCCCTGACATGGGGGATAGCATTCAAGCCATCAAAGCCGGTCTTCTTGAAGTCGGCGACGTGTACGTCGTCAACAAGGCCGATGACGTTAGAGGCTCCCTAACGGCGGCGATGCTCGAAACCATGTTGAGCCGGAAGAACGCCAAACCCACGGTGCTCAAAACTGTGGCCACACGTGGGGAGGGGGTTGACGTGCTCGCTGAAACTCTTTTGAAGACATGGGAAGACCTCAACGCATCAGGAGAGATAGCGGCCAGGAGAAGGAGGCAAACAGTCGCGGAAGTAATAACCATGATGATGGAGAGCGTTAGAATAGCCGCTGAAAAGCTGGCTTCAAACGAGCAGTTTGCCGCCGAGGTTGAGAAGCTGGTTGCAGCAGGATTAGAGCCTAGAGCCATAGCACGTCTAAAAATCCCCTTGCTCATCAACACGTTCTACAAAACACGCGAACACAACAACATCAAGATTGAAAGATGTGGCAGAGACTGGCAGAGATAAAATAAGGATAATAAACGCCGTCAAATCATATATGGTATGGGCGGCCTATCCGATAGTCTGCGGCGGTTGAGCGAACAACGTCTCCCATACTGGAATGAGAAGATTAGGTTTGTGGATAAACGGCTTCAGGCTTCACCAAGCTTCCATGATGGGTTTCTGCAGAAGCTTGAGAAGAGCGTGGAAGACTGGGTTAAGAGCTATGATGAGGCCGTTGCGGCAGCAGGCGAGAGGAAGAAGGTTTTCAAAACTTCTTCAGGGTTTACTGTCAAGCCGTTGTACACGCCTCTTGACGTTAAATGGCTGGACTACACGCTTGACTTAGGGTTTCCAGGACAGCATCCCTTCACACGGGGGATTTACACGACGATGCACAGGGGTAGGCTTTGGACTATGAGGCAGTTCGCCGGGTTTGGGGCGCCCGAGGACACGAACAAACGCTTCCGTTTCCTGCTGGAGCATGGCGAGACGGGTTTGAGCGTTGCCTTCGACATGCCCACGCTCTACGGCTACGACCCTGACAACCCACGGAGCGAGGGGGAGGTTGGGAAATGCGGCGTCTCCGTAGCCACCGTCAAAGACATGGAGATAGTTTTCCACGGCATACCGTTGGACAAGGTGAGCGTTTCGATGACGATAAACGCTCCAGCCGCTGTCCTGCTGGCCATGCTCATCGTCGTCGCCGAGAAGCAGGGGGTTCCAACACACATGCTCAGCGGAACAACCCAGACAGATATTTTGAAGGAGTTTATAGCTCAGAAGGAGTGGGCTTTCACGCCTGAAGCCCACCTGCGCATCATAAGGGATATGATGGGTTTCTGCATCAAAAACATGCCGCGCTGGCATTTCATAAGCATCAGCGGCTACCATATACGGGAGGCTGGGGCCACGGCGCTGCAGGAGCTTGCCTTCACCCTGATGGATGGATTTACTTACGTAGACCTGGGGGTAAGCTCGGGCATGAACGTTGACAGCTTCGCCCCCCAATTCTCCTTCTTCTTCAACTCAACCATCAACTTCTTCGAGGAGATAGCTAAATTCAGGGCGGCGAGAAAGCTGTGGGCGACCGTGCTGAAGGAGTTCTACGGCGCCGAAAACCCGCGGTCGCTTACGCTACGCTTCCACACACAGACATCCGGAGCGTCCCTCACATGGCAGCAGCCGCTCAACAACATAGTCAGGACAGCCATAGAAGCTTTGGCGGCTGTGCTGGGTGGAACACAGTCCCTGCACACAAACTCCTACGACGAGGCTTGGGCCCTTCCAACGGAGCAGGCTGTCCTCGTAGCGTTGAGAACGCAGCAGATAATCGCCGAGGAGACAGGTGTGGCTGACACCATAGACCCGTTGGCAGGCTCCTACTACGTTGAATGGCTCACAGAACAAATGGTAGAAGGCGCGTTAAAGTATTTCCAGAAGATTGACGAACTTGGCGGAATGCTTGCGGCGATAGAGGCAGGCTACCCACAGCGGGAGATTCATGAAGCAGCCTACAGGACGCAGCTGGCTATCGAGAGCGGTGAAGAGGTCCTAGTCGGCGTCAACAAATACACCATCCCAGAAGAGCAGCCCATCAGATATCTTGCCGTTGACGAAAGCGTTGCCAAAAAGCAGGTTGAAAGGCTTCAGCAGGTGAAGAGGGAAAGGGATAACGAAAGAGTGCGGAAAGCTCTTGAAAATCTACGCAAAGCCTTTGAACGCGAGGACGTGAACGTCATGCCATACATACTAGAAGCCGTAAAAAGCTACGCGTCGTTGGAGGAGATTATGAACGTAGGGCGGGAAGTGTTCGGAACATGGCGTGAACCAGTCATAATCTAAAAACGCTGCCGACATCCCAACCGTTCGAAATCATGTTAGAAAGCTTACCGCATGTCATGTTTGTTTAGCTTCTCCCCCCACCTCTCCCTCTTCACCCTTTCGACGATATGCTCTATGATTGTTTGGAGCGGCGTTCCGGGGCCGAAATTTCCCGAAATCCCCTCTCTTTCCAAGATAGGTTTGTGCTCGGGTGGGATTATCCCCCCTCCCACGACGAGGATGTCCCCAGCACCCCTCTCTTTAAGAAGCCTAGCCACCTTGATGAAGTTAGGGATGTGGTCGGCGTTGTGCAGGCTTAACGCAATAACGTCAACATCCTCCTGAATAGCCGTCTCAACAACCTCCTCAGGGCTTCGCAGTATTCCGCCGTAAACAACCTCTAAGCCCGCGTCCCTGAAGGCTCTGGCGAGGATGAGAAGACCTCTGTCATGGCCGTCCAGCCCGGGCTTCGCCAGCAAAATCCTGATTCTCATGACACCTGATGTCTGCACGCTCATACGTTGATAAATATGCCGCCCCATAGTTAAAGCTTGCTGGAAAAGCTTTCGCCCACATCCAACAAGCTCAGGTTATGGCGTCGACGGTTAGGAAACAGCATCAGCTTTCTGAAACACTGTCGCGAGATAATACTTTGTGGAAAGGTAAAAATTTGTTCAACCATCTAGAGCTTGTTGGATAGCGGGTTTGCTCGACAGAGTAACATCACCTGCTTTGATTGTGTATATGTGTGTTTCGATGTTTTTGAGAGTTTGTTCGACGGCGTTGTCAAGACCAAGCTTAGTCCACTCGTCCTCCACTTCCTCGAAGCTGGCGGCTGTCGCTGGATGTCGCGCAACTATTGAGCAGCAGTCTTTGTAGCTTTTCTGCACCAAATTAGTTATTTCAAACTTGTCTGCTAACTCCACTATGTCGTTTTTCGCGAAGCCTATCAGCGGCCTGAAGACAAGCACATCTGTCGAAGGTCTAACGGCGACTATGTTCGACAGAGTCTGTGAAGCAACTTGTGCAAGGCTGTCGCCCAAAACTATAGCATCATATCCATCTGTCCTAGCTATCTGCTCAGCGGTTTTCAGAATGTATTTCCGGAAGAGAAGAAGCTCGAGACGACTTGGGTTTGTGAGAACGGTCCTGTAGAAGGGTGCGAAGCTTGCCATGTACAGCTTCGTCCTCAATCCATACTCTGTTAGTTTCTCGACGACCTTAGACATCTTTGCTTCCAAAGCTTCTTGCGAAGACCTGTAGCTGTGGATGTGGAGGAAGTCCACCCTGCATCCTCTCCTCATCATCAGTAGGGAGGCGACTGCTGAGTCTATACCGCCTGAGAGAAGGCTGAGAACTGTTCCGCTGCTTCCGACAGGCAGGCCGTCGAAGCCTTTCAACTTTTTTAAGTAAACGTAAGCGTTGTTTCTGGTTATCTCAACGTTCAGCTCAGCCTCTGATTTCCTGTCCGTTTTCACACCCAGCTGTTTTTCCACCAGCCGAGAAAGATGTATTCGGACGTGTTGAGATGTGAAGGGATGCTGTTTGTAAGATCTTTTGACGTCTATTGCTATGGTTGTTGCGTTGGATTCGGCTAGGGTTTTCAGGACTGTTTCACTGATCGCCTCTACCGATGGTTCGCATCTGAAGCCGGCTCCCACATGGCTTACGCCGAAGACCTTTCTAACCCTGTTCATCAAATCGTCTAAAGGCTCGGGCGGGTTGTTTATCACCAAGCGGTTTTCATCTCTAACCACTTTCAAACCCTTGCCCAACACATACCTGATGTTGTCTGCTAGCTTCTTCTCGAAGAAAGATCTTTTCTTTCTCTTCAACGCAATCTCCGAATGATGGATGATTAGAACCTTCTCCATCCCATCCACGGTATGTGAAAACTCTCTAAAATTGTTTTACGGCGGACGGCGGCGATTTGGGGAAAAGGTTTACTTATTGCCAAGGGTTTTACGGCGGGATGCTGGCTTACGTGAAAAGCCGTGAGGTTCTCTGCTCTATTTTGCTTCAGCTCGGTCTAGCGGTTTTTCTAGCCCACGGCTATGATTTTCGCGTGAACTATGTGGCTGGCAGAAACGTTGTATTAGGAAGGTCACCTTACGTGGGAGGGGTTGTTGAAGGCGTGCTTGCAGAAGGATACGGCAGCCATGTTCAGGGCTTGGGTGAGACACCTTTATGGGCCCTATACACAGGCTTAGCGTACTCCCTGTCCTCAAGCAGCCTGTTTTTCTTCAACACATTGTTAAAAATACCCGTCATAGCGGCTAACATCTTTCTCAGCTACCTAGTCATGAAAAGAGGTGGCGACCGATTCTTCTTCCTCTACAACCCCTACCTTCTTTTAGTGAGCTCTGTTTGGGGGAAACCTGACAACATAGCTGTTTTGCTGGCGTTGACTGCTGTGGGCTGCGGCTGGGGTCCTCTGTCAGCGGCTGCTTCGTTGATGGTCAAGCCTTTGGCTTTAGCCATAGCACCCTCTTTCATAGCCCTATGGCGGAGGTCGAGGGACAGAATTCTCTACTGGCTTGCTTCATCGGCTGTAATGTTTTTCACTCCTTTCCTCCTGCTTGGATGGCCTTTGGAAAACGTTGTTTACGGGGTTTTCAACTGGTTTAAACCTGCGGGCGGAATATCGGTGTTTAACTTTGTTGAAGCTGTTTACGGTGTTTCGACGCTTCCCCAATGGCTTGAGCCGCTGTCATATCTTTCAGCCGCGTCCTTGGCTGTTGTGTTGTTATTGGCTGTTAAACATCCGCCTGCAGACGCTGACGGCGTTTTACGCTTAGGTCTTGTTTCAGCCTCGCTCTTCCTCAGCCTTCGACCGTGGGTTTCAGAGCAGAATCTCCTGATCATCCATTCCCTCTTTCTCCTTGTCTGCGGCAGGCTGCCATCCCGTCTGCTCTGGGTCGTTCCCCTCATCTTCGCAGCCGTAAACCTCGCCATACCCCAGCAGCTCTATCTACTAAGGCCCTCGATAGTCGAGGAGCTTACCATCCTCAACCATCCAGCCCGCTACTGGCTCAAGTTCGCCACATCGATTGCATGGCTAACCGTTCTCTGGAATATTTTGATAAGAAAAAAGTTGTGGAAATGGTGGGTTTGAAAGCTTTAGTCATAGGTTTAGCTGCAACACATTTCCTATGGGGGCTATCACTCTTTCTGGAGCCCAGCAGATACATGTTCAAGCCAGTAATTCCGTCTTTGTTCGCCTTAATCCATATGTTTGTCTCGCTGCTTCTGGCCGTAGGCTATGTGAGAGAGGGGGCCGTCGCAGGGTCAACACTCCTAGCCTACTACTGGTTTTTCGTCAAACCCATGGAGCCGATAGCCGAGCCTCAGACCGTTGGCATACTGGCCATCACGCTTGCTTTGCTGTCGCGTCCGCTGTTAAAACCGTACAGCAACATGAGTAGCGGGGTGGAAGATGTTTTGATTCGGCTGGGGCTTGCTTATCCGTTCGTGGAATGGGGTTTAGACGCGTTAAGAAACCCCGTCCACTTCAAATCATACCTCTCGGTAAACCCATTAACACGCAGCCTCATACCCGCAGGCCTTTTAGACCACGCGGTCTTAAGCTTAGCAGCTGTCGAGCTTTCTCTCGCCTTTCTTGTCTTATCGGGATTGTTTAGACGCTGGACTTGCATGATGGTTGTCGCTGTACTGGTCGTGTTCTCTGTGGTTGCCGGATACCCGCTTGCGCTGCCGCAGAACATAGCCCTTGCTTCAGCGGCCTACTCAAGGCTCCGAGTAACGTTTACAAAGGGCTGAAACAGCTTTGCCGAATAAGATGCGCAAACAGTTTATCGACGCCGCTCTTATTCTCACAGCTTTCACGTCGGTTTTTCTACCGCCTGACATAGGGCAGCTACACATCGTGGTGGGCTTCTCTTTCACAGTCATATGCCTTGTGCACGTTTTCACATATCTCAACAGAGCGGTTGTGTATGCGGCTGCTTCTTTTGCAACCGGCCTTGTTTCAGAGCTGTACGGCGTTAATTACGGCATCCCTTTTGGCGCCAAATACCAGTATATCGGAGCTGCTTCAACACCGATGTTGTTTGGAGCCGTGCCCCTAAACATTCCTCTCCTTTGGCTGAGCCTCGGCTATCTTGCGCTCCACCTAGGCCGTTCTTTTACATGCTCGTTCTTGTGGATTCCTCTCTCATCCCTTTTTCTTGTCTTCCTCGACGTCATGCTCGACCCCGTTTTAAACGGTAGGCTTTGGATATGGTTGACGCCCGGCGAATTCTACGGCGTGCCGCTGCTGAACTTCGTGGGATGGTTCGCGGTATCGGCGTTGTTTTACTCGGTATACCACGTCTTAGAGGGCCGGCCTAAGAGCTTGTCTCCAGCAGCCATTGCGGCTTTCGTGCTAATTGCGTTAAACATGGCTTTCGCAAACTTGGTTAACGGGATGTGGCTGGCTACTGCCGTTGGGCTGCCGCCCATTCTCATCGCATCCGCTATGGCTTTAGGGAGACAAGTGTTCCGTCGAAAAAGCGATTCTACAACTGCCCAGTAGTTCAAGCCATCTTCTTGAATTTGTGGTCGGTGTAAAGCTCCCATGGTTTGAGGAAGATGTAGAGCGGGCCAAGCTTTTTCCTCAGCCTAGCCTGCGTCACAGCCTTCCACATACCGTACTTTAGCTTGTCGATGCTGAAATCATGTTTGAAGAGGAGGCGGTGGTCGTAGCCGTGAAGAGGTTTCTCCCACTCCTCGGCCAGCATCCTATCCTTCACCATTTCGTAAAGCTTCGTCCCCGGAAGAGGGTATGGAACGGTCATCGAAAAATAGTCCAACGGCAGGCTTGAGGCAAGCTTGATTGTTTTAAGCATTGTTTCGTTCGTCTCGCCGGGGTATCCTAGTATGAAGAAGCCTCCGACCTTTATCCCCTGCTTGACAGCTGTGTAAACGGCTTTCTTAGACTGTGCAACCGTCAGCTGCTTGTTCATAAGCTTGAGAGTACGGTCGTCGCCTGCCTCGAGGCCGAAAATAACCTTGTGACATCCAGCGCGTTTCATCGCTTTAGCGACTTCGGCATCCATTAGGTCGGCTCTTGCGAGGCACTCCCATAAAACGTCAAGCCTCCGCTCCGTTATTTCCTGGCATAGACGTATGACATGTTTCTTGTTGGCGATGAAAAGCTCGTCAGCGAACCAGATTCTCTCATAACCAAACCTATACCTGATTTCCTCCATTTCATCTACGATGTTTTCAGGGCTTCTGAACCTGTAGAAACGCCCATAGTCCGGCCTCCAGCAAAAATTGCATGAGAAAGGACAGCCACGTGAAGCTATCATCGAAGTCATCGTGTAACCATAGTTTCTTCGATAGTATTGCTTGTAGAGGTCGTTGTCGTAAAGGTCTCTGGCTGGGAAAGGTAGGTTGTCTAAGTTTTTTATCAGGGGCCTTTGCCCTGTGAATATGTGGCTGCCTCCGTTGACCTGAATTGTTAAAACAGTTTTTTTGAAGATGTGTTTTGACAGGTGTAAACCCTTTACCCGCTCAAGCTTCATGCCGTTGTCCAGTTCGTTCATCAGCTCCAGCACGGTTTCCTCGCCCTCGCCTTGAACAACAACGTCAAACACGTCGAGGAACTTCTGGGGGTATGCCGAAGGCATAGGCCCTCCTGCGACAAGAAGCTCAACCCTTTCCCTCAACGCAGAAGCTATCTCTAAAGCAGGCTTCACCATCGAGAGCATGCTGTATATTCCGACAACCCTCGACTGGCAGGCATCCCTCACAACGTCCTCCATCTTCTTGAAAGTGCAGTCGATAACCTTGACTTTGTAACCATGGTGTCGTAGGTATGCTGCGATGTAGCCTATTCCGAGCGGTGGAAACTTGAAAGACTTCGAGCGGCCGTCATCAAAATATGGAAAGATGAGGGTTAAATCATTCAAGCTTCTCGAACACCACGCTGTAGCTGAGCTTGTTTTCGCCAGCTGGAACCTCGAGGCTGACGCCGGCCCAGTCAAGCCTTCTGCCCAAAACCTCCCTACCCACGTAGGCGGTGGCATCGCTTCTTCTGTGGACGGTCATCACAAGCTTTAGGGAAGGCGACACAAGCTCCACGACGCCTTCGCCTAACTTCATCCAAGGAGGTATGGGTTTTCTCACGCCGTCAACCCTCATGTGGGTGAAAAGCCGTCCCGAAAGCTCGTTGGCCACCAGCACACGCATTTTTCTAGGCGTGTTACGGCGTACAGCTATTTCCACTCTACAACCGTTTATCAGATATTCTACGTCCACATGGCCGTATGTTTTGAGACGCAGGTAACGGCTTTTCACACCCGCCAGCGTCCTTCCAGCCATCAGCATGAAGTAGAAAGGCCTCAGCGGCCTGCTTTCTAGGTAGAGAGGAGCTAGAACCGTCCGCAGCTTTTTATAGAGAGGGTCAACGCACGCTGCTGAAAAATATTTCACGGACACGCCGTTGAGCAGTATTTTCCTAGAGGCTCTACTGCCGTCCACCTGCTTTGTTTCCGCGTGGAGAGGGAAGATGGCCCGTTTGCCTAAAATTCCTACAACCCCTCCCAAACCCATCCCCTCACCAACTAAAACTACGTCGTCTAAAACAGGGCCGAGACCGCGTACAACCCCGTCAATCTCGTGGAAAGGGTCTGAGGGGATGTTAAACGTGAAGGAAAGTCCTTCAAACGGTCTATTCATCAGCCGCAGCGTTTTGTGTTGGCAGATAATGTTTTGCCGAAATTTGGGCGGAGTTGTAGAAAGGTTTCACAGCGGTTAATACTAATCGAATCATTGTTACATCGTGTGGCTAGAAACCGCAAGATTTGGGGAAACTCTTTTCTCTTTTCCCGTCAGCCCGAAAAACAGCTATGACGTTCCTGCAATCGGTAATCACCGTTGTCTTCCTGACAATATCAGCTGTCCTCCCCCTCTACCTCGCCGCATACGTTCAGCTTCTTATCGCATCACGACGCTACACACATCCCCTGCCGACGGCGCTGAAACAGTACCCGACCGTTTCCATCCACCTACCGATCTTCAACGAAAAACATGTTGTAGCGAGGTTGGTGAACGCCGTCTGCAGGCTTGACTATCCGTTCGACAAGCTTGAGATAGTGGTGGTCGACGACTCCATGGACGAAACATCGAGAATCTGTGAAGAGCTGGTGCGGAGACATAGGTCTCAAGGCGTTAACATAACCTACATCAAACGTGATAACAGGACGGGGTTCAAAGCGGGGGCACTACAACACGCGCTCCAAAACTCTAGAGGAGAATTCATAGCGGTTTTTGACGCAGACTTCGTCCCTCAACCGGACTTCCTCAAGAAAATTCTCACATATTTCTCAGACGAGAAGGTCGGAGTTGTACAGGCAAGATGGGGTCATCTCAACAGAGATTATTCTACGTTGACGGCGGCACAAGCCCTCAGCCTAGACCTCCATTTCATAGTGGAGCAGAAAGGACGTTTCGCTGGCGGATACTTTCTAAACTTCAACGGCACAGCCGGTGTTTGGAGAAGAAAATGCATAGAAGATGCTGGGGGCTGGAGAGACTCTCTCGCAGAAGACCTAGACCTAAGCTATAGAGCTCAGCTGAAAGGCTGGCGGGTTGTTTACGTGGATGATGTCGTCGTCCCAGCTGAGATACCGGTGCAGATGAAGGCGGTTCGAAGACAACAGTATAGATGGGCCTACGGAGCCGTGCAAACAACTCTCAGATACCTGTTTCAAATAATTGCTTCAAATCTGTCGGCAGCCGTGAAGATACAAGCCTTCATCCATTTAACGAGACATGTTCCCCAGCTTCTCCTCACAGCACAGGTTTTGATGGTTCCCTTTGTTGCATCCGGCATAAAGACGCGTTTTGACTTTATGGCAGGATGGATGGCTCTTTATCCGTTGCTCGTGACATTATCGCTGCTTCTGACCGCGAAAACTTTTCTCAAACAGCAGTACAACAGCCTGCCAAGGTTTGTCAAGGATGTGTTGATGATGTTTCTCTGGGGTTTGGGCATGTCCGTCAACAACTCCATGGCTGTCATCCATGCTTTTCTAAAGCGGGGTTTAGTGTTTGAGAGAACGCCGAAGTTCGGAATAGTGGGTAGAAGAGGCAGCTGGAGGAAAAGCAGTTACTCTATACTGCATGAACCATATGTGGTATTCGACTTTGTAATCGGCGCATACAGCCTTTACGCTTCATTGTATTGTTTCTACACACGTGCCTACTCATTCCTTCCCCTGACAACTCTGTACACTCTCTCCCTCCTCTACACAGCGTTCACGTCGATTGCACAAAGGCCGCGTCAAAACAAACCAACACGCAGCAATACCCAAACCTATGCTGTAACCATAGCGTTAGCCATCGTGTTCACAGTGGCTGCAGTACAGTCTTTCGCATCCATAGTCTACCCCCTAGAAACATCAATCTCATCCATTGAGAGAGCTGTTTCCTCAGCTGACTATACGGTGGTCGTTGCACTTTTGGATGAAGCGGTTGAACTGCTGCCAGCTCAGGGCAATCCGGTCTGGATACTGCCGACAGCAAGAACAGACTATAGACTGATAAGACACGACCTACAGTCCATCAAGGAAAGGATGGAGAACATAAACAGAAACGACATCGAATCATATCATGCGGCTGCGGAGGATGCGCGATACGCTTTAAACGAGGTGGTTGAACAGCTTCGCCGCATCCAGCCCTACGCATGGCTCAGCGTCTCCAACCTTTCAGCATACCTCATCATCGCATTATCTTTTCTCTACAGATTGGTGAGGGAAAGCCATGGGTAGGAAAACTTTTGCGTTAATGGTTTATTTCTTTGCAGGTCTTGTGATAGCCGTTGCCGCATATGTTCAAGACATATATCCGCTGGAGCAGGCTGTCGGATACCTCAGCAGGGCACAGTCAGCAGCCTATGCTGAGGATATGGCGTCCTACGCCGCTCAAGCTCTGCCACTGCTACCACGAGAGGGCAACCCCGTCTGGATATTCCCAACAAAACGAACCGACTTCCAATCGATTAGAAACGACATAACCTCGATGATAGCTAGGCTTGAAGCCGTCGCAGCAACTCCACGGGAAAGCGGGGCTTACGCCCAAACTTTAAACGATTTAAGGGGAAAGATGGCGGTTGTTATAAACCAGATATACGAGGCGATGCCCTACATCATCTTTAAGCCAGCTAACGTTGCGGCTGCATCAGCCTACCTGCTCACCCCCCTGCTGCTGCGAAAAATTTTCAACAAACACAGAGAAACAGAACACAGTAAAACCATGATGAAAACATCAAAATAACCAACCTGACAACAGGCTTGTAAACATCATGCCGCCCGCTTGTGACAGAGCCTTCTCTGTCAGACCATTCACAGCGTGCAAGATGTCGGACAACTTTTGCAACAAAGCTATGGATGCGTGTGTGACGCTGGAATATGTTTATCTACCGTTTTCACATACAAAAATCCATGATGGAGACGCCTTTGAAAATGGGGCTTTTCATAAACGGTGAGCAGGTTGAGCCTTCTTCGCAAACGTATGTTGAGCGATACGACCCGGGGGATAACACGCGTTTGATAGGGGTTATGGCGGACGGTTCTAAGGATGTTGGCGCCGGCATTGACGCTGCACGGGAGGCTTTCGACAAAGATGTGGACGGCTGGGTTTCGGACTACCGTCTCAGAGCCCGCGTGTTGCTGAAAGCAGCTGAAATGCTTCGTCAAGATGGTGAAAGGCTGGCTGTGATGGAGAGCCTTTTCACAGGCAAGACAATCAGAACCAGCCGGCTTGGAGACATTCCCAGGGCTGCTGAGCTTCTGGAGTTTTACGCAGGAATAGCTGACAAGCTGCTCGGCACAAGCCAGGTTTTGAGAACCGGCGACCTGATAGCTATAGTCAAACAGCCTGTAGGTGTTGTCGCAGCCATCACTCCTTGGAATTTTCCGCTCGTCATACTCTGCAGACAGGTTGCGCCAGCCTTGGCTGCGGGATGCACGGTCGTAGCCAAGCCAGCTTCATACACTCCAGCCACAGCCCTAGAGCTTGCAAAAATACTCCACAAAGCAGGCGCGCCCAAAGGCGTGTTCAACATAGTGACTGGAAGCGGGGAGACCGTAGGCCGTGAGCTAGTCAAAAACAGTAAGGTTGATGTTGTGAACTTCACAGGCGAAACGTCAACGGGCAAGTGGATTATGGAGAACGCCGCAGGCTCTCTCAAACGTGTCGTGCTCGAGCTCGGCGGCAAAAACCCCAACATAGTCTTCGCAGACGCAGACCTTGAAAGAGCCGCTAACGCGGTGGTTTACGGCGCTTACGCCAACAACGGCGAATCATGCGCAGCGGGCTCACGTCTCCTCGTCCAGTCAGACGTTAAGGAAAAGTTTGTCAAAATGGTGGTCGACAGGGTTAGGAAGATACGCGTTGGCTATCAGCTTGATGAGGCGAGCGATATGGGGCCTTTGGTCAGCCAAGGCCAGCTTGAGAAAGTTCTGGAGTATGTTGGCGCAGCTGCTTCGGAGGGGTTGGACATTGCTTACGGCGGCAGCAGGCTGACGGAAGGCACGTATTCTAAGGGCAATTACATGCAGCCCACAGTCATAGACAACACACCACCCGAAAGCAAGCTGTTCAAAGAAGAGATCTTCGGACCTGTGTTGACGGTAACAGAGTTCAAGGATGAAAACGAGGCTGTGGGGCTGGCAAACTCAACAATCTACGGCCTTGCGGCGGGTGTCTGGAGCAGCGACACAGGAAAGGCTTTGCGCGTCGCCGAGAAAGTCAAGTCGGGAGCTGTTTGGATAAACACCTACTACACACTGCCTGTGGAGATGCCGTGGGGCGGCTTTAAGCAGTCGGGCGTGGGCAGAAACAACACCGTCCTAGCTGTTGAACATTACTTGGAGTATAAGGGCGTTTACGTGGACGGGCAGCAGGGTCCGATGAGGCCTTACTACAAGCTGGTGCTGGGCGGATGAATGTTGCCGACCTTCTAGCAAAAACAGGCTTGGTCGGCCGTGTACTTTTCGTAGGCCAAGCAGAGCAAGCTTCCTCATTAGCTGAAAAACTTGGTTTACGCGAGGTTTACGTCGCCGACACCAACCATGAAGCATTGGAGAGAAAGGCCAAGTCGGATGGCGGTGTAAAAGTGCTTCCGGTTTACACACGCGTGATTGAGCGGTTTGTTGACCTGCCTTCATCCAGTTTGGATGCCGTGGTTTCGTTTTATGCTTTGGAGAAGGCCTTGAACAAACGGGCTTTCATGACTGAGGCTAGACGTGTTTTGAGGGCTGGCGGTAAACTAGTTATCGCATGTAAGCTGAAAACTTTTCTGCGGAAAAAAGGCTTGGGCAAAAAAGATTTGAAGAAGCTTCTCGAGGTTGACGGTTTCACGGTAGAGTCGAAGAACTTAAGCTGGGATGAGGCGTTCATCGTGTTGGTAAAATCAGGCTCTCAGCAAGGTGGCTGACTCCACAACCCCTGCCACAACGTATTGAATGGCTATTGCTGCTATGAAGACTGACATTATTCTCGCCACGGCGTCCGCCCCATCCTCACCTATAACCGTCAAGAGTTTATCCAGCGACCGGAGGATGACCCAAGTAACTGCCATTACAGTCATGACAGGTATGATTGAGTAGGGGATGCCGAGCGAGTTTATCGAGAAAATGACGGTTGTTATCGCTCCTGGCCCCGCCAGAAGGGGAAAAGCCAGCGGGAAGACACCTGAGCTGGATGTTTTGGCCTGCCATCCCTCTCCGCCGTGGATGAGGATGCGGAATGCTAGAATAAGCAGCAACAGCCCGCCCGCCACCGTGAAGCTGGCGACAGATATGCCAAGAATCGATAAAACACTATGGCCGCCTATCGAAAAAACCAGAAGAAGTACGGTGCCGACGAGCACAGAGCGGTTGACAACACGTTTTCTTTCTTCATGTCCTAGGTTTCGCGTCAAAGAGGCTACGAAGGGCAAAGCCCCCACCGGGTCTACGATTACCAGCAAGGCTATGATTGATTTCACTATCTCCACTATAGTGTTTTCCACGGCGAGCTCAATTGTTAGTCGGATAAAAAATTGTCTCTTAAGCTTGTGCTTCAGCCGCGTGGCTGGCTACCGGCTTAGGCATGCGTGATTGAGCTATGAAGTATATCACGGTTCCAGCGGCTATCGCTATTCCCTGGCTGATGAAAGCCGTGAAAAATGCGTTGCCTTGTCCAGTGACCAATGAGGTTAGAAAACCTGTCCATGCTGAGGTAACCACGTAATAGATTGCGACGCCGAGAAATATGGAGCGTTTGGCTAGGAATCGGAGGAGTATTAACCCCACGAAGGCGATGGGGGGTGTTAGGAGGTCGAGCGGGCCCAGCGGCGAAGCCATGTTAGCTATGAACATGCCGAAGACGATACCCACCAGGGAGGCCGTGCCGAACAAGGCCACAAGCGGCACAGCTATCTCTCCAGGCTTTACCTGCACGTCGCCTATGGGCAGCCGTCCCAAAGCAAGTGTTCCAGCGGCGTAAACCGCTGCGAAGATAACGAAGAAACCAAAATGAGAAGAGGTCAGGCGCATCATCAAAACCACCTCAGTGATGGCTCCAGAGTAGAGCGCCCTCGTAGATGAATGCGAAGAGCAGCAGCCAGACAAGGTGGACGAAGTGCCAGTATATGCTGACTCCTTCAAGCAGTCCGTAGCTCTGTGAGTTGAACTGGCCTAGCTTAGCCCTCCAAGCCACAACCAGGAGGGCTACGACCCCGCCGAAAACATGCGCTCCATGAGCTCCTAAAAGTATGTAGAAGAGCGATGCGTAGATTCCCGTGTCAGGTGTGAAGCCTAGCTCGTAGATTAGATGAGGCCATTCAAGACCAAGCTTGAGGGCTAGGAAGCCTGTGCCGAACAAGGCTGTTGCAACCACACCGCCTAGGACCGCGCCAATCCTGTCGCGCTTGACGGAGTATATGGCGTATTCGATTGCCAAGCTGCTGAAAAGCAGCATGAATGTCTGCAGCCTTGGTATGAGGTCGTCGAGATGGGGGGCGCCTGGCGGAGGCCAGACGGGGAAGGAGGCCCTTATCGTGAAATAGCTTCCAAAACCTGCTCCAAACAAGGCGACCTCTGTGAACAGGAATATTGCGGTGGGAACCCCGACGCCTGAAACCTTCTCAGGCTCCGCGGGTATCGCAGTTCCCTTCAGCCTCGCAAAGAACATCGCAATCACGTGAGGCCAGTTTCTGACCTCCCTGCTAACGAACACTACCAACGAGATTATGAACACGGCTATGAGGCCGAGGCCCAGGCTGACGCTGATGCCTTTTAAAAACAGGACAACCCCGGCCACCAGCACCAGAACGTTGATTCCTATGACGGCAGGCCATATGCTGCCCTCATGCTCTTCATGCTCAGACTCCATGGCTTTGAGACAAACGCCGTCATGACATCTATATAAATTTGTGGTTTTCACGACATTTCAGCCTGCTGTCTGTAGCATGCTTTATGGGATGTGTGATTATGAAAACGCATGCAGCAGCATATCACCATGCAACAGAAAACCTTACCTGTCGTATGGTAGCGGGTGAACGTTGATTAGGCCTTTGACAGGCTGAACGTCGAGAAACATACATCGGTCTGCAGACATTCCCCACAGTGAATGAAACCTTTCTCCAGAATGGTGTTGCATTGCGGCTTTTTCGTAAACTCTGAGTGTTTATATATGGGTGTGAAGGCGTTTATGCGAGGATAGATGCCTTCTGCATTCGTCTTGATCAACACGGAGATAGGCGCTGAGGAGGAGGTTGTGAACGAGCTGAAGAAAATCGCCTACATTAAGGAGGCGTACGTGGTCTACGGGGTTTACGACATCGTGGCCAAGGTTGAGGCGGACTCGATGGAGAAGCTTAAGGAAATCGTTTCATGGAGCATAAGGCGGCTGGAGAAAGTTAGGTCAACGCTCACCATGCTCGTGGTCGGCCCCTAAACAGACATTCGTTTCCATAGAGAACGAAAAACCTATGTATTCGTTTCCATAAAAAACGAATGTGCGCATAGACGAGCTGAACCCGTGGTGGAAAACCTCAACAGTCGACGAAAGCTTAGCCCCTCCCAAACATAGAGATCTGTTCGAGACACTTTCAAACGGTCTTTTCAGAAAGTACATACAAGTTGTAGTGGGTCTCAGACGTGTTGGAAAATCAACCCTACTCTTCCAGCTAATCAAACACTTAATCGTACAAGGAACAAAACCTCTTCGCATAATCTATGTCAGCTTCGACGACCCGGAAGCACGGCGGAAAGGCGTGGTCGGATGCCTGAAGGACTTTACAGAGTTGACTGGCGAAAACTACAGAACAGGGGCCCTCTACCTTTTCGTGGACGAGGCTCAGAAATCTCCTGATTGGGCTTCGGAGCTCAAGCTGATTTACGACAACTACAAAAACATCCGAATCGTTGTTTCAGGCTCTGCGGGACTAAACCTTCTTGCCGAGGCCAAACGGTCTCTTGCTGGCCGAGCGTTATACTATGAGCTGAAGCCTCTAAGCTTCCGAGAATACTTGTTGTTCGTCGAAAGCAAGGCAGATGTGTCGAAGCCTCAGCTTTACTCGGAGGAGCTGAGGAAAGAGTTTGAAAGATATCTGAAAAGGCCTTTTCCTGAAATTGTTCACGAGGATGACGAGGCTTTCATCAAAACCTATGTTAGGGAGGCTGTGTTGGAGCCAGTTTTGTTTAAGGACATTCCGCTGCACTTTAGAGATGTTGATGTTCTCTTAATCGAGTCGATTATGCAAAACTTCCTCACCAACCCCGCAACCTACCTTTCAGTTGACAGCCTTTCACGGGACATGAAACGTGCTAAGACAACGATTTACAGATGCTTGTTCTACCTTGAGGCGTCGCTGCTCACACGTCGTGTCATGAACTTCAGGCCATCAACTCGTTCGGTTTCACGGAAGCTTGCACGGATATATCCCTACCATCCAGTGCTCATGCTTCCCTTCAACCCTTCTGATGACAAGTATGCTGAGAGCCTTGTTGCGTCTACGTTGCAGGCGAGGTATTATTGGCGTGAGGATGGGAGTGAGGTTGATTTTCTGGTCGACAAAACTCCTGTTGAGGTGAAGTATGTGGGTGAGGTTAGGCAAGATGACCTTCGGTCGATTAGGCGTTTCATGGACAAGTATGGCTCTGATAGTGGTGTTGTTGTGACGAAAAATAAAGAGGAGGTTGTTGACGGGGTTCGGCTTGTTCCTCTTTGGCTGCTCTGCCTACGTGGAGGTGTTTGAATGGTTGTTGATGTTCTTTCTCGTGAAAACGGGGTTGTCCAAGCTGATATATCCGTATTGTATGGCTGGCTCTGGGTTGCCTACCCTCTCCACGACTGAGACAACCATCTTGACGGCTTCTTCCAGCTTCATGTCGGGCCTGTACTCGTTCTCGATTATCTCTAGGGCTTTGTCGCTGTTCATGCCTACTGCGAAGGCGTCGCCGTTGAAGGCTGTGCCGCTCGGGTCAACTTGGTAGAGCTGGACGCCGAGCTTGTCAACGCCCGCTATGATTACAGCAACGCCCTGAGGCCTTACAGGGTAGAGGGTGTAGCCGTGGAAGTAGCTGCTCACAGAGTCGACAATGGACCCGACGTCCATAGGAGCGTCGAACAAAAGCCTGTGCCGCTGGGCCTCGACACGCATGTGGTCGACCACCCGGTAGAGGTCGCTGATGTATCCGGACCCAGTTATGCCCACGTGGTCGTCGATTGTGAAGACTTTGTCGCTGGGCCTCATCAACTTCCTCGTCGGCTTTACCATGCTGGCAACGACTGCGAAGGATGGGAACCGAAGCCCTAGGCTTATGGCTCCACGCATCACGGCTTCGAGAGCTCTGTCGACAAGGGTCATCCTGCCCTCAGGGCCGTAGAACATCTGGAACCTTGAAGGGTCTACGCCCATCTTCAGCCACCTTTCACAGGTATTGCGAGAACGTCGACGCCGTTGCCTGAGCCTAGGTCTCGCTGCATGGCTGCCTCGACAGCTTTAACAGCTATGCTCCGTGCTTCCTCCAGCCTTAGGTTGGGTGTGTAGAGGCTTTCGAGAACACCGTATGCGACGGGGGAGCCTGAGCCTGACGAGACAAAGTCCTCAGCGACCATCGAGCCGCTCATGTCGCTGCTAAAGACGTGGGGCCCTTCGTCGTCGACTCCCGCAACTATCAGCTCAGCGAAGTAAGGAATATAGTTACGCATGCCGCTGTAGAAGAGGTTGGCTATCAGCTTCGACGACTCCGCTACCGACAGCGGGTAGCCGCGTTTCAAAGCTATCAGCTTTCTCTCAGCTCTGACGACGTTGACTAAGTAAACCGCGTCTGAGAGAAGACCTGCCACAGCAACGGCCAAGCTGTCGTCAACCTTCATGATTTTCTGCGTCGTCTTAGAGGCTATGAAGAAGCCTTTGCTAGCTCTTCTGTCCGATGCGAGAACTACTCCGTCGACTGCTTTCAAACCAACTATCGTGGTCATGTTTTCTCGTAGATAATGGATTTTGGAGGGGTTTAGCGACTGTTTTACGGCGAAGTCGGTCACATCTATGCAGCTATGTTGAACGGGGTTGCTGTCATCGCTTTCATAGGTGTTTCGGTTGTGTCGGCGAGGGCCAGCTCGTAAGCTTTACGCAGTATGGCTATGGCCGCTCGAGCTGCTTTCCTGCTGCTTACGTTGCTCTCAACCCTGAGCCTACCGTTTTTAAACCTGAGCGTGATACGAACCGCACCATCCTGAGAAATCCATCGGAGCGTGTGAGCGCCTTCCTCAACGCTGTATCCCAGCCACCTCATATCCTCAACCCACCGACCTCTGAGCGCCACCACCCCAGCCAAAACCAACCCCACATCGTCCACAACCGTGTTGACGAGCACATGGCTGGGCTCTTGCTTTTTTTCTGACATCAGACGGCGGGCTTTTCCGCTTAGTCTGTATCCACGCTCGGTTTTGTCGACTAGTCCGTATTTTTCAAGCCGTTTGAGGATTCTGGAGAGCTTTTCCTGATGTATGCCGAGGACACGCCGCATGCCTGTGAAGCTCATGTCTCCGTCTAACGCTGTCGAAAGCGTTTTCAGAACCTCCTCCTCGCTCTCCCGCACTTCCACGGACAGATCATCGTGCATGCCGGCTCAACGCACCATCCGAAAACCACTTATTAACCCATTGCACACTACAAAATGTTAGACTGCTGTCAGCACATAACCTGCCACAGGGCCTAACAGGATTTTTCTGATGGATATTGGGGTGTAGCCTGACGTTTCCATGGCTTTCACCGCTATCGTTGGCTTGCTCACGATGGTTGTAAGCGTGGCGTCTGGGCAGGAGCGACGGATGGATGTGAATGCTTCCGTGTAGAACTTCGCAGGTTCTTTAAGCCTCATCCTCACACCGAAAGGCGGGTTGCAGACAACCCTGTCAACATCATGTTCCAGGAATTTTTCAAGCGCTAAAACATCGCCCACCATGAATTTTACCGTTTCACCAAGCCCCGACTGCGCTAAGCTCGATTGAGCAACCGCTATTGAATTCGTAGAAATGTCTAAGCCCGTTATCTCAAGCCTTTCACCAACTTTCTCCATTTTATGAAGAGCCATCCTGCATCGTGCAGAAACATCAGGGTCGATGAACTTGAGCTTCTCAAAGGCGAGCACGCCGCGTCTCAGGCCTGGAGAGACACATAACCCGTACAACGCAGCTTCAAGAGGAATCGTTCCGGAGCCGCAGAAAGGGTCTAGGAGGGATTGGCTGGGTTTCCAGCCTGAAAGTCTTACTAACGCGTTGGCGATGTTAGGGGAGAGAGCGGCTCTATGATAGCCAGCTCTATAGTATCTTCTGTGTAGTGATTCACCCGTGGTGTTTACGCTTATCAACAGCTCGCTGTCCCTAAGGATTGCGCAGATTTCAACGTCCGGTTGTCTGAGGTCCACTTTTAGCCTGACGCCAGTGGCTGCTTTGTAGGATTCTATCACTGCTTTGCCAACAGCAGCAGCGATATCCAAGCTGGTGAATGAATGAACGCCTATCCGTTCAGCTCTGACGGCGAAGCTCTGATCTCTTTCGATAACCCACGTGTAGTCGAGGGATTGAGCTAGCGTCTCAACATCCGACAATCCCTCTACCTTGTCCTTAAGCAGCATCAGGAAAACTTTGTTAACTGTCTGGCCGCCGTAGTTTAGCTTCACACAATCCTCAAGCGAGCCGTCGAAAAACACCTTCTCCACGTCACGCTCAGCTTCTATGTTTAACAGCTTTGAGATTTCAGAGGCTGCGACGTCCTCGAGACCAGAGTAGGTTGTTGCGAAAAACTTCATCCACTATATGGTTCAGCCAGATCGATATAGAGTTAACCAAGATAGTCGTATGCGATTGGGGGTGTGAACTCTATGAAATCCTCGTTCAACACGGTTTTACGGAGCAATTCCGCAGCAAGCTCGAACTTTAACAGTTTATAGTTTTCCGGACCCATTTCATTCTTCAGCTTCTCCAAAACATTGCTCAGCTCTTCCTCGAAGACCTGCGGCGTAACCCGGCGGCCGTCTGAGAGGGCTGCTCCATGCTTAACCCATTGCCATATCAAGGCTCTGGCGATCTCGAAGGTTGCGGTGTCCTCCATCAGATAGTTAATCGCCACACAGCCGTTCCCCCGCAGCCAAGACTCCAGATACCTAAGCCCAACCTCCATGTTGGCCCTCATTCCTTCCGCTGTTCTCTCGCCCTCTGGGATTTTAAGCAGGTCTTCAGCGGTTATTGTAAGGTTGTCATGGGTTACGTGAAGCTGGTTGGGGCCCGGCATGTTTTCTAAGAAGAGGTTTTTCACCAAGGGGACGAGGTCTGGATGCGCAACCCAAGCACCGTCGAAGCCCTGTGATATTTCCCGCAGCTTGTCCTCCCTGACTTTGGAGAAGGCCTTCTGTTGCGCCTCCGGATTTCCTCTTATCGGAACCTGAGCAGCCATGCCGCCTATCGCGTATGCACCCCGTCTATGGCATGTTTTGACGAGAAGAAGGGCTGCGGAGCGGAGGAAGTGTTTGTCCATTGTGAGGAGGCTTCGGTCGGGCATCAAATAACGCGGGTCATGTCCAAGCCTTTTGATGAAGCTGAAGATGTAATCCCATCTGCCGAGGTTGAGGGCTGTGACGTAATCCCGCAGCATGTAGAGGATTTCATCCATCTGGAAAGCGGCTGTAATCGTTTCGATCAACACGCTGCATTTTATCGTGCCATGAGGTAGGTTTAGCGTTTTCTCGGCGTCGGCGAACACCTCAGCCCACCAACGGGCTTCACGATAGCTTTCGAGCTTGGGAAGGTAGAAGTAGGGACCCGTACCCCTCCGCCTCAGCTCCTCATAGTTGTGGAAGAGATAGAGGCCGAAGTCAAACAAGGCTGCTGGAGCGGGAGAACCGTCGACTAACATGTTTTTCTCGATAAGATGGAGGCCGCGTGGCCTTACCATGAGAGTGGCCGTTTTCTCAGCAAGCCTGTACAGCTTGCCCTCGGGGCTTCTGTACTCAATTGTGCGTCTCACGGCGTCGATGAGGTTGAGCTGACCCTGAACCGTCGACTCCCATACGGGTGAGAAAGAGTCCTCGAAATCCGCCATGTATACATCGGCTCCCGAGTTTAACGCGTTTATCATCATCTTCCTGTCCACGGGCCCTGTTATCTCCACGTGCCTGACCTTGAGGTCGTGGGGAATCTCGCCCACACTCCAGCTGGAGCTTCTCACCTCAGACGTTTCGGCTGGGAAGTCAAGCCTCTCGCCACGCTTAAGCCTAGCCGTCAAATCCATGCGTTCTTGCAAAAGACGCTGCAGACCCAGGCCGTGACGTTTTATGAGGTCGGCGACAAATTCTAGGGCTTCACGGCTTAGGACTTGTTTTTGCTCTGACTGAGGCTGCTTTTTCAACACAACGGACGACAATAAGTCTTCGCCCCGTTAGTCTTTCTATGAAAGATTTAAGCTTTTTAGACGAATTGGCTGTTTTCGGTGGAGTTTGTCAACGCCGTGATCGTTTCCCCGCCTTCTATCGTCATCAAAACCTCGTCGTAGTAGTTGACGCCCACAAAGCGCTGGTGTTTGAAGCCTCTGAAGCCTTTCTTCTCCAGCTCTATTTCCTTCGACTGGAAGCTGGCGTAGGCCTCCACACCCTGCTCTGCGATGTTTTTTGCAAGCTCGAACATGGATGCGTTGAGTGTGTGGAAGCCCGCGAGGGTGATGAACTGGAATTTGTAACCCATCTGCCCCAGCTTTTTGTTGAACTCAGCCAGCGTTTCGCCGTCAAGAAGTTTGACCCAGTTGAAAGAGGGGGAGAGGTTGTAGGCCAGAAGCTTGCCGGGATATTTTCTGCGGATTGCGTCGGCGAACTGTTTTGCCTCCTCTAAAGATGGCTGAGATGTCTCAAACCAAAGCATCTCAGCGTAAGGCGCGTAAGCCAGACCTCTGTCGATAGCCATCTCAATACCGCTCCTTATCTCGTGATATCCCTCCTGAGTCCTGACGCCTGTCAAATACTTTCTATCCCTTGGGTCGGCGTCGCTTGTCAGATACTGAGCGCCTATCGCATCCGTTCTGGCGATTATTATCGAGGGGACGCCGAGCACGTCGGCCGCCAGCCGCGCCGCTGTGAGAATGTTTATGAACCGTTTGGTGGGTACGAGAACCTTGCTTCCCAAGTGGCCGCAGCGTCTTTCGCTGGGGGACTGGTCTTCGAAATGGACTGCAGCCGCGCCAGCCTCTATCATCGCTTTCATAAGCTCGAAAGCGTGTAACGGGCCTCCGAACCCGGCTTCGCCATCCGCTATGATTGGCGCGAAGTAGTCGATGTGGTTGTTTCTTTTCTCGAGATGCTGTATCTGGTCGGCGCGTTGAAGAGCCCTAGTTATTTTCATGATTAGGTGGGGGGTGCTGTTGGACGGGTAGAGGCCTAGGTCGGGGTACATGTTTCCCGAAAGGTTGTTGTCCGCTGCGACCTGCCAGCCGCTTACGTAGATTGCTTTTAGACCAGCCTCAACCAGCTGGATGGCATGGCTGCCTGTCAGAGCGCCGGCTGTCAGAATATAGTCGGAGGTGTGGAGCATCTTCCAGAATTTCTCTGACCCGAGGCGGGCTATCGTGTAGTCTATCTTCCAAGTGCCCCGCAGCTTAAGCACGTCTTCGGCCGTGTATGTTCTCAGTATACCGTTCCAGCGTGGGCTTTTCCAGACCCTCTCAAGCTCTTCAGCCGTCTGTGCCTCGAGTAACGGGTTCATGTCCGGGCTTGTTTGTTTTAACTCCTCGTAATTTATACGTATCGTCTGTAGGTGCTCGCATGGCCTATATACATAATGCATATATTATGCATCATACGGTTATTACCGTGTTTGTGCGTACAATCCAGACAACGGCCGGCGGCACCTACATCGTAACAATCCCCAAACAGTTCGTCAAATCTCTAGGGCTGGACAAGAAGCATGTCGTCAAAGTGGAGCTTGAGGATGACAGGATTGTTCTCCTGCCTGCAGCGCCACGCCCCACAGTGGTGAGCAAAACCATCAAAATCGCCGACTTTAAAGACCCGAAGCTCCTCAGCCTAGCGATTGTCAACTTCTACATCATGGGCCATGACGTTGCTCAGGTTGTCTCAGACGGCAAAATGAGCCTAGCGCATAAGAAAAGCGTCAGAGAAGCTGTCGAAAACCTTGTTGGGGTTGAAATCGTCGAGGACTACGCTGACAGAATAGTTCTCCAATCGCTTGTCGACCCCTCGAAGTTTCAGGTTGACGCCCTGCTGGAAAGGTTTACCCATCTCTCACGCGCAGTTTTACGCGATGCTGTCAACGCTTTACGCAGCGGTGACAGAATGCTGGCCCGAGACGCTTACGAGCGGGGGGCGGAGCTTACACGTCTCTACAGGCTGATGATGCGTATTTGTTTCCAAGCGTTGAGGAGCAGCGCCGTGAGGGAGGCTGTGAAGGTTAAGGATGTTTCAAGCCTCGTCGTCAGGATAGTGGCTGTCAGGGAGCTGGGCAGGGTTGCTTACTACTGTATGAAGATAGCGGAGAGGGTTGAGGAGGTGGGTGAAACAAACTCTGAGATAGCTGAGCTCGTGTCGGAGATGGGCGAGAAAGTTGATAAAATGTTAGACGATTCGTTAAAGGCTTTGTTGAAAGACGACCTAGCTCTAGCGAGCAGCGTGATAGACAGCATGGACACGGTGAGAGAACTTTACGCGAAAGCGTTCAGCAAGGTCATCAAAAGACCTGAGAAGGAGGCTCAGGTTCTCGGATTGATAATACGTGCTATCCGCGCAGTTGCAGGCTATGGTGTTGCCTTGGCTGACGACGCTATTCTCGAGATTTTCTCAAAATGACAAAAAACTGGGCTAAAGCTGTCCGAAGCATTCTAAAACTACCGAAAGACAAATAAGAGTCGATAGTAGACCTTTCAGCTGATGGTTTCGCCCATAGACAGCCCAAGAGCGGTTTTATGCGGAGACCATGAACTATTTCTTTTTAACGTCAGGCTTTCCGACGTGCCAGGCGCGTTGCTTCAGGTTTTGTCGGTCTTCGCCTCATACGGTGTAAACGTAGTAAGTGTCTACACTATTACAACGGATTATTCGAAGGAAAGACAGTGGGTTGAAACCAACGTCATCGTGGACTTGACCGGTAAAAATGTCTCGGCTGAACAGCTGGCCAAAAGCTTGAACATCCTTACCGTTGTGAAGAATGTTTCTTTCGTCGGTAAACAGCTGCCTAACATGCTGGTGGATGACCTACATTTTCCGTTGAAGCTCATAGGCGACAGAGCCATAATCTTCAGAGAGCCTACAATAAGGGAGATGGTCTGGGGAATAAGACGGCAGCTCGGAACGGCTGGCGAAGCCCTGCTATACCACATTGGATTAAACATTGGTAAAGGCTCCTGGATAAAGTTGAGAAATGTGCTGGGTCAGAATCTACATCTTCTCCCACAATACATGAAATATTGGTGGCTACTTCACAGTTCTGCAAGAGTTCTGGATTTATCGGTAGATTTGCAGAAGAAAACAGCAATCATCAAGCTTGAGAACAATTATGAATGCTCTGTTGCGGGAAATTATGGCAAACCTTTCAGCAACATGGTTAGAGGTATGCTGGCTGGAATCTTCAGCGAGCTCTTCGGTGTTGAAAAATGTGTTGAAAACAAATGTATTGGTGCTGGAGACCCTTATTGTGAGTTTGTCGTAGGGGAAACATCCTGAATGCATAAAGGCTTGGACAGATGTCTTCGCGCTGAAACCGAAACCTCGTAAAAACCGGGCCTCAACACTCTCTCTTCAACAGTTATCTCGGGTTTGTTTGTTCTCATTCTACAGCTTTTGCATCTGAAGCCTTTTCCAAAGCCTGCGGAGTCCATCCGCTTTCCGCATGACGGGCATGTGGGAGGCCTGACCATCTGATGTTGAGCCAGCTGGATTACTTGAAGCTTCTCTATGTTGAGCGTGTTGCCCTGAGGCTTAGGCTTAACTCCTCCCATGACTTTTACAACGTCGCCGGGTCTGAGGAGAGATACGATGTGTCTGAGCCTGCCTGTGGGTCTGTAGGCTGCGCATGTTATCTCTCCTACGCCGTCTGAAAGCCTGAAGAAGACATGTCCGCCCACTGTTGTTTCAGGCATCGAGGCCACATGGCCGGTTACTATAACGTTGTCGAACGGCTTTACCTCCGCTAGACGTTTCTCAGCGAGATGCATGTCCGTCGCCTGGTTTGTGGCG
>JAWBJZ010000012.1:0-5111 GCA_038832005.1 Candidatus Caldarchaeum sp. | reverse complement strand
CACGGTAACCATCTCAACCTCCTCCAAAAACCTAACCATTGAAAGGCCCTTCAACGCGTTTTCAGCCGTAAGCGATCGGACGCCTGCCAGAACTGGGCAGGGTGTGTGGGGGGTTATTCTGACCTCGTCTGTTTCTGGGTTGTAGCTGTCGAAGGAGAGTCCGCTTTCATGCAGCCGTATGACCGACTGCTTGTCTATTCTTCTGACGGTTCCCCAGTTTTTTCTGACGCGGTAGGCTATGGCTTCGTAGGTTGGGTTGGTTAGGGGGCAGGCTATCGCTGCAAGAGCCCCTATCACCCCTCTGCCGCCGTTGAACATGAAGACCTGCGCTCCATGTCTCTCAGCCAGCTTCACCGCCTCATCCAGCTCAACCATCTCCCTCACGGCACGCAAAGCAAACAACCGCCATTCGGATGGCACGTCCTGACCGTGGAAAACCACAACGCCCGGCTGCGTCTCCTCAAACCCTTTCTCATAAAGCTCTTCAACCGTTTTCACAGCCATGTCCACCGCTTCCTCAACCATTACGTCAGACGCTTTGAAGTGAAGCGATACGGCGGCGTTCCCACGTGTTTTGAAAGGGCAGTTGGGGTTCAGCCTGACCAGATGGCATGGCTCCAGCCTCTCCAAACCCATGTCCAGCAGCCGTTTTTCTAAAACAGCGCCTACGTAGGTGGTGCACATGCCGCTGACCGAGTCGGTGTCGTCTACGCCTATCCTCAGGAACGGCATCATTATAACGGTTGAAAACGGTTTATATAGGCGTTGGGTTAAGCACGGCGTTTGGTTTAGAAAAAGTGTTAAAATAACGCCGTTAAGTGACGAAGAGGAGGAGGTTGACCACCCTAACCGTTGGAGAAATAGCCCTGTCTTATCAGGAGATAAGACGTTACGGCAGGCATCTCATCATCCCCGAGGTTGGGATGGCTGGACAGAAGAAGCTTAAGGCCGCTAAAGTTTTAGTGGTGGGGGCTGGCGGGCTTGGGTCGCCCATCTCACTATATCTAGCCGCCGCCGGCGTGGGACGCATCGGGCTGGTTGACTTCGACGTAGTAGACGAAAGCAATCTGCAGCGTCAAGTCCTGTACACCACAAAGGACGTCAGGAGACCTAAGCTTGAGGTGGCGAAGGAGAGGCTGACTGCGATGAACCCGCACATAGAGGTTGAGACATATGAGACACGGCTGACGTCGGAGAACGCCCTCGACATTATCAGTGAATATGACGTGGTCGTTGATGGAACGGACAACTTCCCCACACGCTATCTTGTCAACGACGCCTGCGTGCTTCTCGGCAAGCCTAACGTCTACGGCAGCATATTCAGGTTCGACGGTCAGGTCAGCGTGTTTGATGCGAGAAAAGGGCCCTGCTACCGATGCCTCTACCCCGAGCCACCACCGCCAGGCCTCGTGCCAAGCTGCGCAGAAGGCGGCGTGCTAGGCGTTCTGCCCGGCGTCATCGGAGCTCTGCAAGCCATGGAGACGATCAAAGTCATCCTCGGCATAGGACAGCCGCTTATAGGGAGGCTTCTGCTGTTCGACGGCCTGCACATGTCTTTCACAGAGCTCAGGCTGCGGAAAGACCCCAGCTGTAAGGTTTGCGGCCCCAACCCAACAGTCCGCGAGCTTATCGACTACGAGGCTTTCTGCGGCATCACACCATCGCAGGCTGACAGAAGCATGCATATCACACCCGAGGAGCTAAACGAAAAGATTGAAAGAGGTGAGAAGGTTTTCCTGCTCGACGTAAGAGAACCTGTCGAATATGAGATTTGCCACATCGAAAACGCCGTTCTCATACCGTTGTCTAAACTGCCCGAGCATGTTAACAAGCTAAGCCTCACCGACGAAATCGTAGCCTACTGCCACACGGGTGTGAGAAGCAGCATGGCCGTCAAACTCCTACGGGACCTCGGCTTCACAAGGGTTAGAAACCTCGCAGGCGGGATAGACGCGTGGGCTGAGAGAATAGACCCTAACATGCCCCGCTACTGAAGACCTTCGTCTTCCTCAACCCCATCTTTCTCTCATCAACTCGGGAGGTGGAGGCGGAGGCGGTGGTAGAGCAGGCGATTCTCTCCGCTGCTCCCTCCTCCACCTCCGTGAAGCCGCAACCGAGGTAAGCCCGGTAGCCAATCCCACGAGGACGAAAGCCTGTGTGTAGGCAAGGTTGCGGTGCAGCGTGTTTTCCCCGCTGAGCATACTGTAGCGGAGCTGCATGTCGTGAAGCATGGACCTTGTCTCGTCAAGCTGCGACTGCAGATAGCCTATGTTCTGCTTAGCTGCCTCATGTCTGTTCGTCAGCTCGTTGTACAGAGATTTAAGCTGTGTGAAAGAGGCTTGGAGGGCGGTAAACTCTCCCGTCAGGTTACGGTAGTCGTTGAGAAGAATCCGATAGTTTTCAGACAACGCCGCGTGCTGGTTGTTGAGAGACCTGTGAAGCGCTTCAAGCGCCCTCAGGTCGGCAACCGTATCCAAATATCTCTGATTCAAATCCTTGTACTCCCTCGACAACATTTCATATCTCGCGTTCGCCGCTTTAATCTGCTCCCTCGCATCCTCCAAGCTTGCTGAAAGCCTTGCCGATTCCTTAAGCGCTTCCTCAAGCCTGGCTCTCAAACTGTTTATCTGGTTCTGCAGGTCTGAAACGATGCTTCGAAGAGAGTCTATGGCTTGCTTGGCCACCGACAGCTCATGCAGCAGGTCATCATAGGTCCTGCTCCGGACCACCGCCAGCATCCAGTTATGCGTCAGAGGCTGGTATGAAGAGTCGCGTGTGTAGTTGATGTAAAGGTTAGCGGTAATCGACGGGTCTGTTCTCACGGCGGCCGGAACACATATTCCGTATGTTTTGCTGATAACATCTCCAGCGACGAACGACCTGACAGAGCTTACTATAGTATCGCTGAGAAGCACGATGTTTCCAGCCTCGCTAACGTAGGTTACCGTGAGCTTAAGTTTGTCAACGCTCACAGAACCCATAAACGTTGTCTGAAAAACAAGGCTGAAGCATGAACCGACTCTAACCTCTGGCGGGTATGACAAGCTTATCTTAAGCCTGCCGTCATCAACGATGGAGGAAAACGCATCGCCGAGCACAACCGCCGGAAACATAACAACAGTCAAAAACACCAAAACAACCGCCGGTTTGTGCATGGGAAGAGGCGGCATTTCCTGTTTATATTTTTAAACTTGTACAAAAGCGTATTTAAATAGGGCCCGCCTTCTAGCAACGCATGGCCAGCATCAAAAGCCTTGCCGACGAGCTGTTGAATATCGACTTCACCAAGACAGCCCGCTCGGTTGAATCCTTCATCACCGAAACCGTTGAATCGGCTGGCGCCTCAGGTGTTGTGGTGGGTTTGAGCGGGGGAGTTGACTCGTCAGCCGTGGCGTTGCTGTGTGCAAGAGCCCTGTCAAAAGATAGGGTTACAGCGTTGATAATGCCAGCCGAATTCACGCCAGCGCAAGACGTGGAAGACGCCAAATTCCTCGCAGAGAAGCTGGGGCTCAAAACCTACATGGTACCGATAGCACCTATAGTGAACAGTTTCGCGGAACAGCTGGGAGTTGAAACAGATGACGTTCATGTGAAGATGCCGCTTGCCAACCTGAGAGCACGCATACGCATGACGCTGCTGTATTTTTACGCCAACCGGTACAACGTTCTCGTGGCTGGCACCGGTGATAGAAGCGAGCTTTTGCTGGGCTATTTCACGAAGTATGGGGATGCGGGGGTTGACTTTCTGCCTGTTGCCGGGCTTTACAAGACGCAGCTCCGCTGGCTGTCCAAACACCTAGGATTACCCGACAGAATAGCCTTTAAACCCAGCAGCCCCCAGCTTTACCCGGGACACAGGGCTGTCGACGAGCTTCCCGCAGACTACGACGTTCTCGACCCAATACTGTATGCGTTGTTCGACAAGAAGATGGATGTTGAGCAGGTTGCTGGCTTGGGTGTGGACCGGCGGCTGCTCGAGGCTATCGCTGAAAGATACAGGCGGAGCGTTCACAAAAGGTCGCTGCCCAACATAGGGCCCACACCTGCACCTCTAACTACTCGTTGAAAACATAATAACCTCTACGCTGCATATTTGATGATGTCGTCTGACGCCGACTACATCAGGCGAATGTCCGACGCACTACGGTCCGGAGCCAAGATGCTGTCCGAGATCTGCCCAGTCTGCAACAGCCCTTTGTTCGAAGTTAAAGGAGAGCTTCGATGCATCCGATGCGATAAGCCTGTAGTAAGAGTACATGAAGAATCCGAGACCCTCGCCGCATCAACCCCCATCATCCTTTCAAGACTCGAAAACGCGCTTTCAGCCAAGATAGATGTTATGACCGCGCTTCTGCAGAGGTCGGGTGAGCCCGAGGAGATAAGGCTTCTTTCGGAGACTTTGTCGAGCTTGATAAAGCTGTTTCGCGAAAGCCGCAAGCTGTCAGAGGAACTGCGAAAAAGCTGATGAGCGGAGACCATCCCGCTACGTACCCAAACATTTCGCAGATAATACCGTCGACGGTGGTTCAGTATTGTTGTGAAGCGTGGAGCTGCTTCCTTGGCCACTGTGGATGCTCAAAAAATGGTTAACCGAACAACTCGGATGGCCGCATAGCCAATTAACGCTACTGAAGATGTAGAAAGCCCTCGCCTGGACAGCATTTAATACGTTTCGCGAACTTCACAGGACCTTCACATGGGAGTCGAGCAGTGGTAACGATTTTCTGGTTTTGCGGTTTCCACAGGAAATGAAGGGGTTCCAAAACACATGCTCACATGCGAAGGGCTTAGAAAGGGTTTTTCTAGGGTAAAAGAGGGTGCTGCCAATGTAGCACGCGGTGAGCTGCAACACAGCGTGCACAGATGTGAAGCGCATGAGCTGGAGAGCAAACCCGCGAGCCTACCCAGACCCCTCTTTTTCCGATGGAAACGGCTGCTTCAGGGCAAATGCCCGCTGTTAACGTTCGTCTAAACAATGAGAAGGATTTGGGTACAATTTGATGTATCTAACTATTCTTAACATAAAGGTGAGACAACCTGACGGAGAATAACCATGGTTCAAACCATAAACAACCGCTCACATCATGTAGGAGATTTGTATGAGAAACAAT
>JAWBJZ010000011.1:0-34666 GCA_038832005.1 Candidatus Caldarchaeum sp. | reverse complement strand
CCATGACGCGTATTCCAGAATTTAAGCGATCGCTTCCTTGGGAGCCTCATCCCTCTTTAACTCTACTATGACTAAATCGCCGTTTCGCTTGATACACAGGAGGTCAATATATTTCCCAAAAGCCGTCTTAACCTGCCGCCCGATAACAAGCAGGTCATCAGATATCATTGAAATGTTATTTTCAAGCCATTCCTCCAAACGCTCCTCAAACCTAAGCTCAGCCCTCGGAATCGGCATCAATCCCTCTTCCTTCACTTCCCACAACCGAATTTCCTGAGGCATAATTCTCATTGACCGCTATGCAGCAGAAAAATTTTTTGGTTTTGGCCGCCCTGCCCGTTCCGGGCTACGGTCCCAGTTTAACGTCTGCATAGCCTTAGCCTTGGGCGGGGAAGATTGTCTTTAATAGTGTCCGATTAGAAGGTTGTTCAAGCGGCATTGAAAACTAAGGTGGTTTTCGCGGTTTTGCTTCTCTGTCTTGCGTCGATAGGTACGGGCAGTTCGCAGCCGTCTCTGTCCAGACACATTCACGTGGCAAAAGGCGGGCTGGTGTTCGTCACAGACACAATCCCCGTCGAATCTGATTCCATGCGGTTAGAGCTGGGCATCCCCCCTGACATGTTAAAGAACTTGGTCGGCTACATGCTGGCGGGACAGGAGGGGGATATAGAGGTCAAGGGAATAGAGGATGATGTGTTATGGATTCTGGTTAAGCCGGCTGACAGATGGGTTGGAGGCGCGGTCAGCGTCGTAACGGTTTGGAGAAACATGCTAGTAGAATCGTCCGGCGGACAATACCTGATGGTAATCCCCGCCAACCCGATATTGAGGGAGAAGATTGAGAAAATCTCGGTAGCCTTAAGCTTCGACGGAACACCATCCATAACGTCTGTCACGCCAATAACCGTGTCAAGCGACAAAACAACGGCCTCAGGAGAGGTAAAAGACATCGATGCACTGCAGTTCAGAACAATCACGGCCTACTTCGAGATCCCAGACCTCATTCGCTACGTTGTTGAAAGAGCCAACGTCAAAGTAGACTTGGCCACAAACACGATAGAAGCCCAAATACATGTTAGAAACGCTGGAACCACGCCGTTCAACTCCATGGAGTTCTATCTCGGAAAAAACGTGACCGTCTCGTCAACCACCGCGGGATTGCTTAAACTGGGACATAGCTGGGACGCTGGGATGGGAGTTTTGACGGTCAGCTTTCCAGACACGCTGAAAGCAGGCGAAGGTATAGCGGTCAACATCGTCTACGTTGACAGAAATATCGCGCGGCAAACAGACGGGCAGACGATAGTAAGGCTGCCACAACTCCTGAACACGACGTTCGCAGACTATGCTTTGACGGTTAAGACGCCGCCGGCTGAAAGCCTTTCGTTCGACGGGGAGCCGTGGTCTTTGAAGGTTGTCGAAAACAACCGGCGTGAGGTCATGTTCAGGTACACGGACATTTATGTCACGGGAAGGGAGACGGTCAGGTTAACTGTCGCAGAGGTGCAAACGTTTCCAACCCCAGCTCTTCTCTTGCTGGCTGTTGCTGTGGTCGCCAGCGTTCAAATCATAACCCTCCGACAACGTCGAACCACAAGGGAAACTCCAGCCCAATTGACCAACCTTCGAAAAGCCGTGGAAAAACTTGTCGAAACAATTCTCGGCGAGTTGGACAGCTTGAAGAGAGAGAAGCCTGCGAAGCCTTCCAGGCTCGTGGAAGACCAAACCCGCCTAGTGATGGAGACGATAGCTGAGGTTAGAAAGGGCGTGAAAACAGGCGAGCTTGCAGCAGGCCTCAACACGCTTGACAAACTTGTAAGAGAGCTGCATACAACCCTTCAAGCGATTTCAAAGACAACGGAGGACTATGGAGCGGGCAGGCTGTCGAGAAGCGTCTTCCAAAGAGTCTCCAACGAATACCGGAAGGCATGCAACAAAACAGTAGGCGAAATATACGACGTGTTGGACAGAATCAGCCGGCAGGGCTGACAACATCCTCGATTACGTTGACGATTTTTTCAACGGGGTCCTCCATGGCGCCGACAAGCCTCCGAGCCCTTCGTGACAGCCTAGACCTGATCCTGTCAGCATCCCTCAACATCGCCTCAGCCTTGTCCAAAAGTTTTTGCAGGCTGTTCACGTGAATTATAAGGCCTTGGTTTTTCAGATATTGTATGACTTTAGGCAGGCGGGATGGGTAGAACGATACCGTCGGAACGCCGAGCAGAGCAGCTTCCTGCGTCATCGTGCCGCCGCCTCCGACGAAAACCTCCGCATAGTAGAGTAGTGAAAAATCTTTGACAGGCCTGTCGACAACTACGGCCTCGTCACCCAAATGCTTGCACAAGTAGGCGACCTCATCCGAGTAACGCGGCAGCACGACGATTTTATAGTCTCGAAGCTGCTTGACCATTTTCTTCAAAAAGTCCGAGAAATGTTCTACGCTCCAGCCAAAGTTGATGAAATACGACGCCTTGTACTCCGGCGTTCTCACTAAAACATAGTTTCTCTCATCTAGCCCGTGTTCGTGGAGAAACTGTTTGCTCGGCTTGTAGCTGCGCAGCCAAGCTACTGGGTCCAACGCCCTGTACAAGACTATGTCCTGGTTTTGGACTCCAAGTTTTCTCCATGGCTTTTTTCCGACTATCCAGGGGGATAGGACGTAGGCCGAGACGGGGGCTACAAGCTTGTTGACGGGTGAGTTGGGCGTGTCCGAGGCGAGGATATGTGGTTTTCCCAAGCCGTATGATATCCTCGCCGCCTCGGGCGAGCCGCCTGAGACAGCGCAGTCGAACTCGCCAACGGCCTGCAAAAGCTCCCGTGTTCTCTCAACACTCTTGATCAGCTTGTCTCTCAGATGAAGACCTCCATACTCGCCCACGACCATCACCTCGGCATGCTTGAACTCCGGGATTAGCGGTAAAACCTGCTCGTAGGCCCTTGAGCTTACAGTTAAATCAAACCGTCGGCGTGCAAGCTCCTCAGTCACGCGTCTAAAAAACCAGAACTGTTTAGGCGTTAGAACGTCAATCCAGACAGAAGTCATCCCGCGAGCTAAAATAACGTGGAACTGCGGTATTTAATCTTCTGGAACGGAAAAACTAATACATCGACCCACAGCACTTCTGCTGATGGTTGCGTTTGCGGATGTTGTTGCAGCGTCGGCGGCGGCTGGGTTTGCTGCGGCCGCCTTTCTCCCGCTGAGCAAACATGTTTCGAGAAAGACCGGATGCGTCGGGCTGGATGTTCACAAAACTCCATCCTATCCTGTCCCCAAGCTCGGAGGCCTCTCAATCGTGGCTGGAACCTACTTCGGCGTAGGGGTTTTGAGCATCGCTCTCAACCAGACCGCGTTTGTTGCTGCGTTTTATTTGTCTACGCTGGTGGCTGCTGTGATTGGGTTGTTTGAAGATTTTAGAGAGCTTAACCCCGTGTTGAAGCCTTTGCTTTTGACGGCTGCCGGCTTACCCGTGGTGCTGGCGGGCGTTTACACTCCAACACCAGTCATACCTTTTGTCGGCAGCACCCGTCTCACAGTCATATATCCTCTGCTTATTCTGCTGGGTTACGCGGTCGTCTGCAACGCCGTGAACAGCATCGACGTTTTGAACGGCTCCATGAGCTACACCAGTCTATGCGTGCTAATCCCACTTTCTATAGTCTCCTTTCTGGAGGGAAGGATTGAGGTTCTGTCTATCTGCATAGTCTTAGCAGTTTCTCTCGCTGTCTTTTTGACGCAAAATTCCTTCCCCGCGAAAGTCTTCGCTGGAAACGTCGGAAGCCTTTTCGTAGGCGCTGTCCTGACGTTCATAGCGATAACGGGAAGAATAGAGGCCGTCGCCATAGTAGCCCTCATGCCGCAGATAATGAACGAGTTTCACATCATCTACTCTCTCAGGGGCTTCAAAAGCGCCAAATCGTCGTCGGCAAGGCCTGTCATCCTCAACTCAAGCATCATAAAAGCCAACGTCGAGAGGGACGCTCCCATCACGTTGCTTAGAATGCTCGCAGCGGATGAAGGTGTGACGGAGAAGCAGGCGGTTGCACGGCTCACTCTAATCTCTCTCTACTCCGCAGTTCTCTCGCTCGTGACGTATTTTTTCCTGATGAAAGGTGTGTGATTATGGACAGGGCTTTCAAACATCTTGTCGGTCTTTTGACGGTCGTGTGGCTGTTGTTTCTGCTGGCCGCTTCTTCAATAGCTTTTCTGGTGAAGCCTGTTCTGGATATGCAGTCGTCGTCTACGCTTGTATCCGTTGTCAGGACCTTGGCGGGAATGGCGGTCTTCGGCCTATGGGTTTACATCTGGCACAAAATAACTGAAATCTGGCTCTACAAAATATTGTTGAAAAGGGATAGAACTTGAGCCTGCTTTTCATAACCAACCAAGAGTCAGACATACCCCTCGCACTACACCTAGCTAAAAGAGGTGTTGAGATAACCTTCTACTCACCTAACCCATACATAGCAAGCCAGGCGCTCAAACATTCGATAAAAACACATTACACAGTCAGCAAACCAGAGTTCATAAAGCTATGCGCGGAAGGCATGTTCAAAACAGTTCACGAGCTGCCAAACACGGCTGGCGAGGTTTGGATATGTGTGAACACGATGAAAGACGGTGAGGATACTTACGCTGACGCCGAAAACCTCTTGACCACGGCAGCTCAAAAAATTGCCAAAACCAAAGCTTTGACCATCTCCGGTCTAACAAAACCCGGCGAAGCATCAAGGCTCATCAACCTTTTCCACAGCATGTCAAAATCACCCGAATGCCCGTCTTTTTTCATAGGCTCGCCTCAAACAATAAGTGAAAAAACACCCAGCTGGTCGAGCGATGGAAAAAAGGGCCAAACCCCGGAGTCAATCAGCCTCTTCAACCCATGCTTCTTCAACACCGTAGAATCGGCTGAGGACGCTACAATATCCATGCTCGTATGCGATGCTGTCAGAAGGACAGCGCTACTGCATTTCCCAAATTGGTTGGAGATTCTCCAAAAGTGTTTGAACGATGAATTTTTTCTACGACCCGAGCACTTGGATGTGCTGCGATTCATGAAATCGTCGGCGAAGATTGACGAGTGGCACTCAAGGTTTTTCACAAGCTTCTACAGGGGTTTGGTTAAAGAGGTCTCGAGAAGGGAATCTGAGATGGTGACGGATGTTGTGAAGCTGGCTCGGAAAAGCGGCAAAACAATCCGCGTATTGATCGTGTGCTTTGAAGAAGATGTCGCAAAGCGGCTTCAACTCTCCTTAGCTAAGAAAAACGTTAAAATCACGTGCATAAATGAAGGCAGCTTGGAGAGCAAAGGTGTTGAAGTATGCAAAGGATTTGACTGTGTCATACTTGCGACCCGGTACGTTGCATTGTTGAAGGAGTTTATGGAAGCCTGTAAGCGGATGTGGTTTATTCCAACGATATAGGGTGAAGCACGTGGTTAGGGTTGCCGTGGCTGGAGCTGGTTTCTGGGGTGTCAACCACATGAGGGTTTTGAAGGACATATCTGGCTGCGAGATCGTAGGCGTATGTGACGTAGATGTCAGCAGGGCTGAAAAGGCCGCGAGACGCTTTGGCATAGACTCGTTTTTCAAAGACGTGGACGAGATGTTGAAGAAGGTTAAGCCGGAGGCGGTGACTGTCTGCACACCCTCAACAACCCATGCAGAGATTGCCTTGAAAGTTCTCGACGCGGGATGCGACGTTCTAATCGAAAAGCCCATGGCGTCAACACTCGAAGAAGCGCTTAGGGTCGTAGAGAAGATGAACAGGTCTGGGAATAAAGTGATGGTCGGCTTCATCGAGCGTTTTAACCCGGCTGTGCAGTTTGCCTACAACGTCATCGAGACAGGTGGAATAGGAGAGGTCTTGTTGTTTTACAGCAGAAGGATAGGATGGTGGCCTGAGAGAATCGGCGACACAGGTGTTGTCAAAGACACGGCGATACACGACATAGACCTTGTGACGTGGATTTTCAAAGACATACCGCAGACGGTTTACGCCATGTGTGGAAAGCTTAGACACAGCTATGAAGACCATGCTCAAATATTCCTCTCATACGGGAGGGGGAAAAGCGCTCTCATGGAAGCCAATTGGTTAACCCCTCGGAAGAAGAGGGAGATGCACATCACGGGTGAAAACGGTGTTGTGACAGTGCGGTTTATTGAGCAAGAGGTGGTTGTCGAGAAAGCCGAGCAGCTGATGATACCCAACATACGTTACTCGGAGCCTTTGAGAAACGAGCTCGAACACTTCATCGAATGCGTGAAGGCCGGACGCCAGCCTGTCGTCAACGCCTATGACGGTCTCAAAGCCTCCTTCATAGCTGAATGCATCCTCTCATCGTCGAACCTGAACAAACCCGTCAACCCGCCGGACCTCCTCGAGAAGATGGGGTTAAAGACCTTGATGGCTGGCGGCAAAAGCTGACCGTGGGGCCGCCCGGATTTGAACCGGGGACCTCGCGGGCCCGAGCCGCGCATCTTAGACCATGCTGGACCACGGCCCCCACGTCCCCGTGGTAGGCTGGAGTTAAAAAACTTAAAAGCGAAATAGGGGCGGATAGACTGTCGGCAGAAAACTAGCGCTCTTTGGCGTATTTGGCCACTGTCTCTTGGGAAAGCTCCATAGATATGAACGGCTCTCTCCCCACAACCCAAGCATCATGGCCTGGCAAGATCTCGTAAACGCTCCCAGGTTGTAGCCCAGCCTCTTCACCGTTTACTGTGACCACCCTGAGACGGTCCAACAAAACATATCCTATGTGGTGTGGCTGACAGCTCTCGGTTTTATCGGTTGGTTTGACCGACTTTCATACAAGCTGCACGTTCATCTGAACTACCGAAATTCCACCTATGCTCATTATCCAGACTTTTCCGTTATCAAATCTTTTCACATCATTTAGTGTAGGTCACGCCTGTTCAATAGTGTGCAGACCAGCCTCTCGAATGTCAACAGGTGAAATGAAAAGATTTTTACACCCCTGGAGAGCTAGGCAAGGTAAATGAGTTCTATGTATATCACGGCAAAGGTGGGATGGCTAATTTGACAGGGATGGGAAGATTGTAGACAAATGGGTGAATCATGATGAACTAGGGCTGCTACTTCGGTTGGGAGTTTTACGAGACTAGATGTTAAATCTGTCATATCTTGTTTGACTGCGGTCTGTTGACACGGTAACGCTGGGGCTCAGTAGGTGAGGAGCTCTATTCCTTTAAGCCCTATTTGAAACTCGTTCCACTCGGTCGGATGCCGCACACCTCTGAGAAACCTTATCCTCATGAACCGCCGCAGGTTTCCACCCATTTCTTCCAAGCCCATTTCTACAACTCCGTCGGACAGAGAGTAAAGAAGGTTTGTAAGCTTCTGCTCGAGAACGTCTGGAACAAGCACCGAAATACCTGTGGCATCGTTTGTCCTCATGTCGGACGCAACTCCTTGGTAGAATTTGAACGCAGGCTCTGAGGGGACGTATGCAAGCAACGTGCTAAGGTCGTCTACAACTAAAACATAGTTTTCAGCACCCTCGGCTGCCTGTAGGAACGTTTCCCTTATTTGAAGCAGGCTTGACTCTGGGCTGAGGCTGTAACGGGCAAGTTTTGAAGTTTCACCGCGAGTGTGACAGTCCACGATGACAAGCAGGCCGTCCTGAACGTCTTCGGCGAAGTCAACAGAGATGGACTTTGCCAAGTCCAAAAAGGTTTGGGGGGCCATCGTGGTTAACGCGTAGACACATTTCCGACCTTCCCTCAACGCTTTCTCCACAACTTGGATTGCGAGTAGGGTTTTTCCGACGCCGTTGGGCCCGGTGAATATTATTGAGCCGCGTTTCCTCATTATGGTTTCTATTATCCAGTCTGTGCTAACTTGCATTTTTCCCGCCCCGCTTCACAGGTCTGTCCAACGAAACTTTTCTCCAATCACGCAGGAGCTGCCAAAAAGCAGCTGTTAAAAGAATGAAGAAGACAACGCCTGAGGCTACGTCTACACCCACCGGTAAGCCTCTTAACCTGCCGCCAAGCTGCAGCAGTACTAACCCCCTCCCAGCAATGGAAACTATTGCCGCGGCTATTAAGATTTTAAAGAATCTCCGAAATATCCCAAGGTCAAACTCTCTAGACATACCGTAAACTAGGTAAGCGAAGACAACGGTTAAAACAAGGCTCAGAAACACCAGCAGGTATTCAATGTTCACTCAACTCACCGCCGTTAGACCATTCCTTTTGCTCTTTTAGCTTTTCTTCTAACAGCTTTGCTCAAGAAAAACGTCGAAACCATCGCCACCAAGGCTGCGGCTAACGGTGTGATTATCGTTATCAAATCCGACGAAGACATCAAAATGCTTCCGAACGCCAGCACGATGGGCATTGTTATTCTTACCGCCTGTCCGTCAGAGGTGAGCAAGACCTGTTGTTCAACCTGTTTCGGCTCTACTGTGGCTCTGACTAGATAAGGGCCTTGGGGAAGACCTGTGAAGTAGGCTTCCACCCCGCTCCTTCTCTCCAGCAAGACCCCTTCTCTAGTTATCTCTATGACCGCCTCCAAAGGGTTGTTCAACTCGTTTACAACTTCAATCCGTAAAGTGTAGAGAGGTAAAGTAAGGTTGACGGCTAGGCCTGGTTTCGCTACACCGCTGAAAAGGTTGAATCCCTTATAACGTGCTTGGTATCTATATTCTCCTGCAGGCATTTGGCCGAGGGTTACGACACCGTCTGCGCCGGCCCTGCTCTTCCCAACGCCCGCGATTTCAACCTCAACACCTGCAACAGGGTTGCCCCGCTGGTCTTTGACAACAACCCTGACAAGCCCAGCGTCCACAACCACGGCTTTATGCCTGTCCGCCTCAACCAGCCCTTCGAAAACCTTCACACCATTCATGGAAACTGTTAGAGAATGGTTGCCGGCGGGCAACAAATCAAACGTTACACTTCCGTTTACCACTTCCTTAGTTTTGTTCACGTCGCCGATTTTGATTGTGGCAACGGCTTTTTCGACTGTTGAGCCATCGAAACCCTTGACTGCGAGGCTCATCGCGTATATTTTAGCAGTTATGTACGGCTGTGTTAGGGGAGTTATGGTGACTGTTTCGCTTAAGACCGTGAAACCGAGCCATTGTGCTTTTATCAAATACTCGCTGGCTGTGATGTCTTGGAGCTCTATTCGGCCGTTCACCACGCTTACCTCTCTCCCCTCCACTGTGGCTGTGTTCATAGGAGCTGGCCTACCATCCATGTCGACAACGTTGACCACTGTGTCGAAAACCTCAAGCCTAACAATGTGCTCGCCATGGTCTTTTGGAATGCTAAACCGGAAAGTTGCAGCTAATGACTCTGAGGCCTTGAACCTATTGTAGACGAATGCCTTTACTATGTACTCGCCCTTTGGCAGCCTTGAGAAGGCCACTGTTTCATTATCTACCTGAGAGCTTTCGAAGGGGGTTATCTCAAGTTTTGCCGGGCTTCGGAGCTTCTGTCCGTCGAACCTGCGGAGCTGTAAGACAATGTCTCCAACAACAGCCTGCGCCTCAAGCTTCCCACCCGGGCTGTTCCTAACCAGAGGCTCGTCAACCTTGATGCTTCCGTTATAAACCTCTATCCCACGCCACCAAACCTTAACATCATACCTGCCGCGCGGCACGTTCCGAAGCTGTGCAAACCCATCAACCGTAAGAGATTTCACGTTACCCAGCGCGAACTCCGTATCCAAAGGCCTCCCAGCAAGGTCGACTACTGTTAAATGCGCCTCGTAGAGGGAGACGGTTACTACTTTAGATCTGGCTAGGTCTACGAGTATTGGAAAAGACTGCTTGACAAGATGTATCTGACCGTCATACGGTGATGGGTAAAATATTCTCATTCTGTATGCTCCGTCAGGCATGCGGAGTATGGTCGTGTAACCATTTTCGTCTGTTTTCAAAGTGTAGGTTGCCTCAATCCCTGCCAGCGTTGGCTCCAGCACAACCGTTGCGTCGGGAACCGGGTTGTTCCCCCAAAAATCGAGGACCCTGAGCTTGAAGGTTCTGTATGGCAGTATAGTTATGTAGTCTAGGTCTGTGCTGGCTGTCAAAGGCCCCTCAACCCTGCCGTCTGCAGATGTGAAAGTGGTTTTCAGCCTCAGCTCTGCCTTAAGCCTCCCAACAGGGACGTCAGGCCTAGGGTTGACCGTTATGTTTACATCTTTTTCAACAAGTCTGCCCAGCAGAACGCCTCCAGGTACTACGTGGGTAATGGCCGGGCCGTCGTATCCAGAAACCCATATCTCAAACGCTGTTATGTTGAAAACGCCTGGTTCAAGGTTTTTCATCCTGATGATGGCCCAACCCGAGCCGCCTGCGTGTATGTCGCCCTGCCACTTTTGAACCGAGGCAACTATTCTCCAGAATCCCGCAGACTCGGGGAACAAGCATATCTGGAAAACCTCGCCTATCGAGAACCTTCTCTCCCCCGCCTCTATCTTGTAGCCGGAGGCTGTGACATAGTAGCTGTAAAACCATGCAAACACATCAACTGCTGCGTATCCTGTAGAGTTCGTTATCCCGCTGGCTCTGTGAGTTGGGTTGTCAAGGTAGACTGAAGCCCCTACAACCGGCCCTCCACTAGAGCAATCTGTCACACGGACGTAGACTGTTCCAAACTGGGTTCCTGGGGGAATGGGTTCCGCCGCAAATATTGCAGGGATTAAAACTAGAGTTAATAGCAAAACCGTACTCCGCTGCATCCCTTTCAACAATAGCGTTTCTGTTTATATCTTTTGTACATGAATAAAGTTTATAAACCCAGTACCCAATGCTTACGTAAACCATTTATGTTTCAAGCCATCTCGCCTGAGGGTCAGGAGGTTACCGAAATAAAGATTGGCCGTTCCCTTCTTCTTTCGATGTACAAAGACATGGTTATGGCTAGGGTTTTGGACGCGTTGCTGATGCGCCTGCAGCGGATGGGGTTGGTTGGGCTTCACGCGCCGTCGGAGGGTCACGAAGCAGCTTACGTAGGCACAGCCTACGCCCTAAAGGATGAAGACTGGATTTTCCCGTTGTACCGCGAGCTGCCAACATACATAGCTAGAAAAGTACGCCTGCATGAGATTATAAACAGATTTTTTCAGAACTCTATGGACTGTTTGAAAGGCCGTGACCTCAGCGTCTACGGCGATGTCAAATACAGAATCGTTCCAGCTCCAATCCCCGTCTCCCTCCACATCGCCTCAGCTGTTGGGTTTGCTCTTGCCTTCAAAATGAGGCGCGAGAAACATATTGTCATGAACTATTTCGGCGACGGCGCCACTTCGAAGGGTGATTTCCATGAAGCGTTGAATTTCGCAGGCGTGTTCAAGGCGCCAATCGTGTTTGTGTGTGTGAACAATCAGTATGCCATATCCATGCATGTGAGCCGCCAGACGGCTTCGGAGACGATTTCTGACAAGGCTGTGGCGTACGGGTTTGAGGGTGTCAGGGTTGACGGGAACGATGTTGTCGCATGCTATCTGGCTTCTGTCAACGCGGTTGACAAAGCTAGAAAAGGGTTGGGACCCACGTTGTTGGAGACTGTGACCTACAGGCTTGGGCCGCACACCACAGCCGACGACCCCAGCCGATACAGAGAGAGGGCCGAGGTGGAGCGATGGCGTCAAAAAGACCCGATTACACGTATGAAAAAATTTCTTGTAGACCGCGGTTTTTGGAGCGAGTCAGACGACCGCTCTCTCTGGTCAGAATGCGAAGAAATCGTTAAGAAAACAGTTGATGAATGCAGAAAGGTTCCCCCGCTCCACTACACGGTGATTTTCGAAGACGTTTACGCATCGGAGCCATGGCACCTGGCTGAGGAGAGAAATCAGCTTCTTGAAGAACTAAAAACAGGTTAATCGAAGCCTTAATGGCGTTGGCATGCGGTTGCCAAAACCTGCCGTGCACTATCTGTCATCTAACCAAGGCGTTGAAGTTTTGAGGGTTTAACAGCTAGGCGTGATGAGGACAGCAATCAGTCGGCGGCGGTAAACCATCGTATATCGAGTATGTTGCCTATGCGTTTTTCGTTGAAGACCGGTCGGACCCTTATGCCCGCTGAAGGTTTAACGCTCGGGTCTAGCCTGTGCATCAAACCACCGTCAACCCCTTCGAACCTTACGAAAACCCATGCAGTAGGCTGGCCGCCGCGGTCCCCAGACACTGACACATGGGAAACAGTATATGAGACGACTTCCCCTACAGGCTCGGCTTCATGATACTCTGTGATGGGTTTGAGACAATGCGTGCAGAAAGCTCTTGGCGGTATCGTGGATTTTCTGCATTGGCTGCAACGGCTGGCTAAAATCTTACCCTGCTTCAATCCGTTGAGAAAGTTCGACAGAGCGACTCCTGCAGGATATTCGTAGAAGCTTTCGATGCTCACTTCCCCGCCGCCTCCAAAGGCGTGAAGTAGTCTATGTCTAGGATGCTTCCAACCCTTTCTTCAAACGGTTTCCACACGGGTTTAACTCGCAATCCGACATTCACCTTGTCAGGCTCCACTCCATCCAGCCTGTGGAGAATTCCTCCGGCATGCAAGACCGTCTTAGAGGAAGCGAGTGTTCTAAAGGTGTTCTCAAACCAAATCACAGCAACTATCACGGGTTTGTCAAGCCTGACGCCCGGGTCCGTCCCTATGTGGGAGAGAGAGTATGTGGAGACGATACCGGTTCCGCTGTGTTCAACCCAGTCGCTGACGTCTGTGAAACACCATTCGCAGAAAACTCGTGGAGGTATCATCACACGGCCGCAGTTGTTGCATTTTGTTCCTAGGATTTTGCCCTGTTTAAGACCGTTTAGGAACCTTGAGAAGGCCGCGCCAGCGGCGTGTTCATACCTGCAGATTATACGCCAGCGCGTGAGGATGAGGTCTTCAACAGCCCAAACGTCGATGTCTGTGTATTTTTTGGCGAGCGAAGACCGCCACTCTTCAACCTTGCCGAAATCTCCAGCTAACTCGTATGAGGTGAGGTGTCTTTTGATGTCTTGCGGCAGTTGTTCGAGATAGTCTTGAGTGTATTTTGCTGGTGTCGCTTTGCTCATGACCTGCACACAACCACCTGCCCGACTTGCATCAGGTCGCCCCACGCCTGCGCAACTCCGACGTAGGCGTTTGGAACCTGTCTCTTCCCAGCTCTGCCGGAAAGCTGCCAGTAAAGCTCGGCGACCTTCATCAAACCCGCTGCGGCTATGGGGTTGCCTACGCCAAGCAACCCTCCTGAAGGACATGTCGGATAGTCTCCATCTCTCTCAAGCTGCCCCTCAGCCAGAAGCTTCGGAGCCAGCCCAGGCTTGCCCAGCAAAGCATCCAGATGATGAAGCTCCTTGTATGTGAACGGGTCGTAGGGCTCGAAAACATCTATCTGCTTGAGCGGGTTCGTTATCCCCGCCATCTTGTACGCCTGCTGAGCCGCTAGGTAAACGTAGTAGGGGTAGGCTAGGTCGCGGTTTGTCCAGAACTGGCTGTCTAGGCATGCTCCCACGCCGTCCAGCCAAACAGGTGTGTCAGTGATTTTCCTAGCCTCATGTTCTGATGCGAGTAGCAGGGCGACGGCCCCGTCAGATGTTGGGCTGATGTCAAGCCTGTTTACGGGCCAGACCAGCACAGGCGATTTCAAAACGTCTTCTACGGTTATCTTAGCGGGTAGCTGGGCGTATGGATGGTCGAGCGCGTTCGACTTGTTTTTAACAGCAACTCGTGCTATCAGCTCCTTCGAAAGCTTGTGCATCTCCATGTAACGGCGCATCTCTAATGCGAATATCCAAATCAGGTTCGGGCCTAATGGCTGCTCAAGAACTGGTTCGAAGATTGTTCTGAAGAGAGCTTGGGCATGAGGATAGGGATGGCTCATCTTCTCCCACGCGACAACTAACACTTTATCGAAAACCCCTGAAGCAACATGCCACCAGCCGGCGACAGCAACACCCACACCCGTGCCGCCGCCGACGAAGATTCTTGAAAGCATTTTTCCCATCCCGTCGATGGAGTCGGCTGCAAGAAGACCCTTATGATGGTATCCGTCGAAAGCGTCTGGAGCTGTTCCGGCAACTACTGCGTCAACGTCTTTGAAGGAAAGCCCGCAGTCGTCCAAGCATTTCTTAACAGCTTCGAACACCAGCTCTTGAGACGTCAGCGGCTGCATCGAGCGGAAATAAGTCATGCCGGCCCCGACGATAGCAACCCTGTTCCTCACCGTGTCACACCTCCCTGCTGAGAACGACCGCGGAGCCTGCGTCGACCACCTCGCCGTCAGGAGAAGCAGTCAAACATGTCGTCCACTCCCCGCTAATCAGCAGCTTAACTGACTGAGCTAATCGTTGGAGGCCTGCGGCGTTGAGCGGATAGCCCATGCCGATACAGCCGCCAGAAGGGTTGACCGGCATTTGACCGTGTACGTCGAAGCCGCCGTTTCTCAGCATTTTTAGGAGAGGCTGCTCAAGCTCTAACGCTTCTAAGACCATAAGCTCCGTGTGGGCGAAAGGCTCGGCCACCTCAGCGAAATCTACTTTCTTTATGCCCGCCTGTCCAAAGGCCTTGGAGACAGCAAACCTAGCCCACGACGCTGTTCCCCAGTCTCTCGAGGCTAGGTCGGATGAGTGACGTCCCAGCGCCTGCCCAACACCTTTCACGGCAACCTTGCCATGCCTCCTGTCGGATGTTAGGATGACTGCTGCGGCGTAATCCGCAAGCTTGGCGACATGACCGTTCTTCAAAGGCTCGGAAACATATCCGGACTTCTCAACGCTCTCCACGGTGGTGTTTTCAGCGTAGGCGGCGGAAGGATTGCTCAAAGCGTTTTTCTTGTTTTTGACAGCGACGAGCGACAGGTCCATCGCATCGGCGTTGTTTTTACGAAGGTATGCGTTGGCGTCGAGTGCGGCGATGACGTAATGGTGTGGGCAGAGAGGCCTGACGATGTGCGGGTCGAATGTGTTGAGCACGATTTCAGGATAGTTGAGGATGTTGGATGGTTTGGCGTAGGCTGTCACCATCACGCTCCTAAAATGTCCTGTTCTAACGAGCATGTAGCCGTGGATGAACGCGTTCAACCCGTCGTTCGAGACGAGCGTGTTGAACTTCAGCCTCCCGCCAACTTGGTCGGGGGTGTAGGAATCGGTTATGCTCACCCCCTCGTAGAAATCCATTCCGCTGGAAACTATCCCATCAATCTCTGCAGGCGTCATCTCGGCGTCTTGATAAGCTTTCTTGGCCGCGCTGTACAGCATCTCCCTAAAATCCATCCCCACGTAACGTTCCTTGCATGGAACTTCCCCGACTCCAGCTATCCACACATCCAACGGCATCACCTTTAGTAGGATTTCGGCAGGCCTAAAACATGCCTGCCAATGTAGCTCAGAATAAGCTCGTTTGTCACCGGAACGGTTATGAAGACTCTTATGGCTGGGTAGAAGGTGATTAGGTCTGTGTCTAGGTCGTATGCGTTGCCGCCCAACGTCTGCATCGCTATCTCGAACGCCTCCAGTCCAGCTTCAGCGGCCAAATACTTCGCCATGTTAGCCTCTGCACCCACCTGTCTTCCAGCGTCATAAAGCCTTGCCGCCTCATAGTTCATCAGCCTAGCAGCCTCTAGATGTGCTTTAGCTCTTGCCATCCGGAATTGCAGCCCCTGATACGACCCTATGAGCTTGTCGAAGACGACCCTCTGCTTGGCATATTCGACCGCTTTTGCCAACACATGCTCTCCCAAGCCTATGCTGCATGCGGCTATCAACATCCTCTCAATGTTCAGCCCGTCGAAGAGATAGTCAACACCCCTGCCCTCGCGTCCCAGCAAATTTTCCTCACCCAGCTCAACCCCATCGAAATAAACGGTATACTGAGTCTCCGGCGAATACAACTCGATGTTCAAAGGCTCGAACGACACCCCGCTCGACCTTGTCTCGAATATGAACAGAGAGATGCCATCACGCTTATCGCTGACCTCTTCGTACCGTTTCGTCCTAGCCACTACTAGCATGTAGTCGGACTCCCGTGCGCCTGTGATGAAAGTCTTCTGCCCGCTGAGGACGTAGCCTCCGTTCTTCTTTTTGGCGAACGTTTTTATCCGCCACGTGTTGGAGCCTGCCTCCGCCTCTGTCACCGCGAAACTGATCTTCCGCGCCTCCCTGCACGTCGGGATTACAAACCTCTCGACCTGAGCCCTTGTGCCATACTTCACGACCATAGCTCTCGAAAAATGTGTTGTCAGGAAGTGGAGGAGCGGAAGCCCAGCGCGGGCAAGGCCTTCTTGGACCAGGATGGCTTCCAAAAGCCCGTATCCCGAAACCCCCTCAACAGAGACACCGACCTCCGTGAGTCCTGCATTCAACAGCTCTTGCCAAACCAATGTCGGCTCCCTCTTCTCACGGGCACACTGAAGCCAGTATCGTCGGCCAATCTTCTCTCCGATCCTCCGAGCTGTCTGGAGAATTAGGGTCTGTTCATCTGACAGCACGAAAACTACCTGGCTCAATTATAAATAAATGTTGAACAAACGCCGCCGATACGAAGTTATAAATAGTTGTTTGCAGGCTTTCAGCTGGCTTGGTTTCAGCAACGGCTTTGGTGCGGTATGGGCTGAAGCTCGTCGGAGTCTGTCTTCTGGCTGGGTCGAGCTACATCGCATACCAGCTAGCCACAACCTCTTTCACCACGATTCCCACGATCGGTGTTTTGGTCGTTTTCTTCACCGCGCTGATGGTCGTAGGCTCCTTCTTGCTTCTTTTCGCGTAAGCAGGGTTTGACGTGAGGCTGCAAGCTGTTCAAGCATGTATCTCATGCAAAGCAGAATACTCAGCCGACGAAGTGGTCTACAGATGCAGCTCCTGCGGCTCGCTGCTTGAGGTAAGGCTTAGCCTAGAGAATGTTGACGGACAACGCCTGCTGAAGAGATGGGAGCCTCGTGAAAAAACCATTTGGCGTTATCGAGAGCTTATCCCCATCAATGCTGCGGCTATTACGTTGAAGGAGGGTGGAACCCCGCTGTATGAAGCTGAGAGAGCGGCTAGGTGGGCGGGTGTAAAACAAATTCTCGTAAAGTTTGAGGGCTTGAACCCGACGGGTAGCTTCAAAGACAGGGGGATGAGCGTCGGGGTTACTAAAGCCGTTGAGCTCAAGAAATCCATCGTTGTCTGCGCGTCGACGGGAAACACAGCGTCCTCGATGGCGGCTTACGCAGCGGCGGCTGGACTCAAGCCTGTCGTGGTCATCCCCAGGTCTGGGGTGGCCTTTGGAAAGCTTTTCCAAACAATACTTCATGGCGCCAAAACCCTACAGGTCAGCGAAAGCTTCGACAAGGCCCTAGGCATGGTTTTGGGTTCACGGCTTTCGGCGGAATCATACATACTCAACTCTGTCAACCCATGGCGTATCGAAGGGCAGAAAACCCTCGCATTCGAGCTATGGGAAGAGCTCAAAACCACCGACTATCTTGTAAGCATACCCGTGGGAAACTGCGGCAACATCTCAGCCCTTTGGAAAGGGTTTAAAGAACTACATACGCTGGACTTGATAAGACAGTTTCCACGCTTGATAGCCGTCCAGGCCGAGGGTGCGTCACCGTTCGTTGACATGGTCAACCGCGGCGACGACAAGCTTATACCTGTTGAAAACCCTTCGACGATAGCCTCGGCGATAAGGATTGGCAAGCCCGTGAACTGGATGAAGGCTTTAAAAGCCGTCAGAGAGTCTGAAGGCTTAGCTGAGAAGGTTAGCGACGAGCTTATCCTCGAAGCACAGCGTGTGTTGGCTTCAGAAGTAGGCATAGGCGTAGAACCAGCTTCAGCAGCCTCTTTAGCCGGAGTTAAAAGGCTGGCTGAGAAAGGGATGATCGACAAAAACTCAACAATAGTCTGCATAGCAACCGGACACGCCCTCAAAGACCCGAACACCGAAATTATCTCGAAACAGATGTATCCTGATTTGATGGCTGACGAAGTTTCCAAACTTTTTGCCGTACGATGAACAAACGTTTCAGCCGCTGAAATTGGATTTAACTGCGTACCTGCATTTCGGATGTATAGGTAGAATTTGCTGAAAAACACTTTAAGCAGGGTTTTCTTTCTACGTGTTGGAGATGCTCAGGGTTGACCTGCTCAGCAAGCGGTTTGGAAGCTTGACCGCAGTGGATTCGTGCAGCTTCTCGGTTAACCAAGGCGAGATAGTGGGTGTAATGGGGCCCAACGGGGCTGGAAAGACAACGCTGCTAAACCTGATCTCAGGATTTTACAAACCCGATTCAGGAGAGATATGGTTTAACGGTAGGAGGATTGACGGCCTTCCCCCATACAAGATAGCTAAGCTTGGTATAGGGAGGACTTTCCAGGTCAGCCGTGTGTTTCCAACGCTTTCAGTAATTGAAAACGTGCGTATCGGCGTGGAAGCCAAGTTCAACGACACATGGAGGGACAGAGCTTTCAAAGCTCTAGAACTCGTTGGTCTGGAAAAAATGGTAGATAGGCTTGCCGGCCAGCTTTCAGGAGGTCAGCTAAAACTCCTCGAGTTCGCCACTGTGGCGGCGGGCGACCCGACACTCTACTTACTAGACGAGCCCTTTGCCGCACTACATCCATCGATGAGGGAAAGGCTAAGTGAGATAGTGTTGGACCTTTCAAAGGCTGGGAAGTCCTTTGTCATAGTTAGCCATGAAATACCGTCGTTGATGAGCATTGCCCAGCGAGTTATCGTGATGAACTTAGGCAAAATAATTTCGGAGGGCAGCCCAGAAGAAGTCAGGAGAGATGTTAAAGTCATTGAAGCTTATTTAGGTGGTGTGAGTGGAGCTTAGGACTGAGCGTCTTTCTTCGGGATATGGTGACAGACCCGTAATCCGCGATGTAGACATTCGTGTTAGTGAGGGCTGTGTTACGGCGCTTTTCGGCCCAAATGGTGCTGGAAAATCTACACTGCTTAAAACAATTTTCGGCATGCTGCCCCCCTTGTCCGGCAGGGTTCTCCTCGACGGTGACGACGTAACAGGATTGGAGCCTGCAGAAATGCTCAAGAGAGGAGTCGCATACGTGCCTCAGGAGAGGAGTATTTTCCCGGACCTTACTGTCGAGGAAAACTTGAAGATGGCAGGCTGGCTGATAAGAGGCAACAGGAGTCTTCTTAGAAAAAGGATCGAAGAAATCTTCACCTTGTTCCCTGTGCTAGAGAAGATGCGGACGAAAAAGTCAATTCTGCTAAGCGGCGGACAGCAAAGAATGCTTGAGGTTGCTCGCGCTCTCATGCTTGCTCCCCAGATCATCGTGATGGACGAACCGTCGGCTGGACTTGCGCCCAACGTTCTCTTCGAACTTTTGTCTATGGTCTCAGGTCTTAAGAACGCCGGAAAAACAATCTTCATCGTGGACCAGAACATTAGGGAAGCCGTCAAGATAGCCGACTATGTTTATGTGCTTGAAAGAGGGGAGGTCACGTTCGAGGGCGGAGTAAACACGTTCATGAAGTCGATGGAAGACTTGGTCAGGTCCTGGCTAAAGTTTTAGCTTTCGCTGTTGACGATGGTGCTAGCATGTATATTATTCCCGATGGTTTCAGCAGTGAGACCAAGATCAACGCAATGCCGGCCAGCATAAGATCTAACCCTCCAAACCTTCCGAAAAATATCCTCATGTATTCTATTATTGGCTGCATGATGAACGCGCCTAAAACCGGCCCGATGAATGTGCCCAAACCGCCTATTACAGTCAGCAAAACTATTTGAACTGAGAATGGTACCCCAAGAACTACGGTCGGCTCTACGTAAAGGACATACTGTGCATAGAATGTCCCCCCTATGCTTGTCATGGCCGCGCTGATGACGAAGGCCAACACTTTATGGGCCAGCGTGTTAACACCGAGGCATGCAGCCTTCTCCTCGTCATCCTTTATGGCCATCAAACGAAGACCGAGGCTGGAGGTGTGTATGAGACGAAAAACAGCTAACCCAAACACTAACAGCATTAATGCGATGTAGTAGTAAGCGGCTCGCCATGTGTGAAACTGGAAATCTATCAACGAGTCTTCTTCGGTCAGGGGGATGGGTAAACCACGTGCACCGCCTAAGGCTTCCGTGTTCATCACTATGTTCCGCAATATTTCTGCAAACGCTATGGTGGCGAGGAAAAAGAAATGACCTTTAATTCCAAACCTGAACGTAAGATACCCGAAGACAGCAGCCGCTATCGCGCTCATAACGGCGCCTACAAGCATACCCGCCCACGGCGTGAGACGCATAGTAATGTACAGCATTGAGGACGTGTAGGCACCTATGCCAAAAAAGGCGGAATGACCGAACGAGCCTGCCCCCGTGAGACCGCCTAAAATGTTCCAAGCGACACCTAGGTATGCCATGAGAACAGTAAATGTGAGGACGTTCTGATGGTAGACAGGCAGTAGAGGCGGTGCTACCAGTAGGAACACTACGGCCAAACCAGCTAGAAGCCTCACCGTGTTCAACGCTAGAACCTCCTAGCCCTAGCGAACATTCCCCACGGCCTGAAAAGCAGAACGATGATGAAAAGCGCCAGCGCTATAGCTTCCTTTAGGGAAGGGCTTAGGAGAAAGGCACCTAAGCTTTCGGCAACCGCTATTATCAGCCCCCCGACGAATGCTCCAAAAACGTTTCCCATACCGCCCAAAACCACTATTATGAACGCCCTCAGGATGAAAATCTCACCAACTGTTGGATGTATCCAAAAGATTGTGGCTGTGAACGTACCAGCCACCGCTGCCAGACCAGCGGCTAAGGCGAAGGAAAGTCCATGTATCCTGTCTACCGGAATGCCTAGCAGAAATGCAGCCCACCTGTTTTGACCTGTAGCCCTGATGGCGGTCCCTGTGAAAGTATATTTCAGAAACATATAGAGTAAGGCTACTGAAATTATGCTAGCTGCTGCCGCTAAGATGCTGGCAAGGCTAACCCTGACGTAACCTATCTGAACTACTGTTTCAAGTATCGGCACACTAATAATCTTAAAGTCTGCCCCGAAGGTGAGAAGCGCGGCGTTCTGTAGGAAGAGTAGAAGTCCGAATGTGATACAGGACTGAATTAATAGAGGTGAGTTGAGCGTTGGCCTGATTAGCAACCTCTGAACAGCAAGCCCTATTGCCATCGCCACGGGTACCGAGCCAAGGAGAGAGGCTATTGGGTCGATGTTGTAGTACGTGTTGAGCAAATATGCGATGTACATTGAAAGCATCACAAACTCTCCGTGAGCAAAATTGATTGTCTCCATCACGCCGTAGATTAAGTTTAGTCCTACTGCCACCAGCCCATAAACCGCTCCCAGCAGCAGTCCAGAAACGATTGACTGAAAAAAAGAGTTGGGGTCTATCAAGATTTTATGGCCAGCCTGGGAACGGCACCCCTTCAGGCTTTACGGTGGCGACGCTCCAGGGCCAGACCGTTCTGTATTTGCCTTTTTGCAGCTGTACGACGAGACCTGTTGCGAGAATGTTCTGCCCTTTCTCGTCAAACTTGATCCCTGCCCATGGCATTGGTGTCTTTTCCTCGCTCCAGTTGGTCTCTACAAGCGCTTTTCTGATGTTTTCAGGGTCGATCGAGCCGGCTCTTTCTAGCACATCAACTACGAGAAGGGCTGCGGTGTATGCTCTCGCAATCGTCCCGTCCATGTCCTTTCCGTAAGCCGCTTTGAACTTATCGTTAGCCTCTTTGATCGCGGGTTTTTTCTCTCCTAAGTCCCAGTTGAACACCTCTCTGCTGAAGAAATATTCAGAGTCTTTTCCAACCGAGTTCAGGTAGTCAGAGTGAATGTGTCCAGCGTCGTTGGCTATGAACACTTTAGGGGCGACACCCAATTCTTTAAGCTTTTTCGTGTACAGTATTGCATCCGTCACGTAGCTCGCGAACAGAACGATGTCAGGCTTAGCTGTTCTAATCTTCTGCACTTCGGCTGAAACATCTGTCGTTCTGCTCGGATACTGGAGGTCAAGCGCTATCTCCAAGCCGTACTTTGCTGCATTTTCTTTCACTATCCTACCGGTATCCTGCCCCCATAGAGTGTTCTCATAAACTACGGCGATTGTCTTAAGCGGAATACCCTGCTTATCCCTAAGGTCTCTCAGGAACTCCAGCATGCCAACGACAAGAAGGCCGTCGTGAGGTGTTGTCCTGAAAAACCACTTAAATCCTCTTTCAGTAAGTGCCGGTGATGTAGAATCAGGGTTTACAAAGGGGATTTTATATCGTTCGGCGACCGCGCTGGCTGTTTCCGTAACAGCACTTTGATAAGCTCCGATAACCAATGCGACCTTCTCCACTGTGATAAGCCTCTCGGTTTCGTCAGCTCCAACTCGTGGGTCTCCTTTAGTATCTCCAGGAACCAGCTCAAGCTTTGCACCGCCAAGCGACTTTATTCCGCCTTTCGAGTTGACCTCGTCAAACACAAGCTTAATCGCGTTGATCTGATCTTTTCCTATTGGCGCCAACGAGCCGGTGAGCGGATAGACGGCACCGATCTTAACCACCTCTACCTTAGGCCGGCTTGGTGTTGTGAGCATGTATGCGGAGAGGGTGGCTAGCACAACCACAACAACCACGGCGGCGACAATAACTCGTCTGCTCAAGATTGCCATGTTAACAGGGCTGAGAGCGGGAATATATACTTAAAATGATGAACTACGTGTTTACATGAAATCACTGAGTCTTTAAATCGAGCCGTGAAATTTAACGTTCAGGTGAAAAAATCTTGGTTCCGCAGCTGGAGAAAACAGCCCCAAACATCTGGCGGATACCTCAAACCTACCGGAGAGACATGAAGGTTCCGGTCGTGGTTTATGCATCGGAAAAGCTTTTGGAGAAGATGAAGACAGACCGGACTCTTGAGCAGGCGGTCAACGTCGCAAGCCTTCCAGGCATAGTGAAACATGCAATCGTCCTGCCAGACGCTCATGAGGGGTACGGCTTCCCAATAGGAGGCGTAGCAGCCATGGACGCCACCGAAGGAGTCATATCACCCGGTGGAGTCGGCTACGATATCAACTGCGGCGTGAGGTTAATGGTTACGAACCTTACGCTCAACGAGGTGAAGCCCAAGATAGTGGAGCTTGTCAACACTGTTTTTAGGAATGTTCCAGCAGGGCTTGGTTCCAGGCGGAAAGACTTCGTCGTAACACACTCCGACCTCGACAGAGTGGCTCTCGAGGGTGCCCGTTACGTCATTGAAAAATATGGTCTGGGTTGGAGCGATGATTTTAAGAGGATGGAGGAGGAGGGACGGTATCCCAGCTACAAGGCTGGAAACATACCCGACCCAGACCCGGGGGTTGTGTCAAAAGAGGCGAAAGCCCGCGGCGAATCCCAGATAGGAACACTCGGAAGCGGCAACCATTTCCTCGAAATACAGCGTGTAGACAGAATCTTCGACCCCAAAGCCGCCAAGGCTATGGGCATCTTTCAGGAGGGGCAGATAACCGTTCTAATTCACTGCGGAAGCCGTGGCTACGGTCATCAGATTTGCAGCGATTACCTAAGGGTGATGGAGAGAGCCGTGGCCAAGTATGGTTTAAGTCTCCCCGACAGAGAGCTGGCCTGCACTCCAGCAAACAGCCCGGAAGCTAACCAATACCTCAAAGCCTTCGGATGTGCTGTAAACTTTGCCTTCGCCAACAGACAAGCCATAAGCCACTGGGTCAGACAGAGCTTCGAACAAGTCTTCAGAAAAAAGGTTGACGACATGGGGATGCAGATAGTTTACGATGTCTGCCACAACATCGTCAAGCTTGAGAAGCATAAAGTCGACGGCAGCGACCGCGATGTTTTCGTCCACCGGAAAGGCGCCACCAGGAGCTTTCCAGCAGGCCATACGTTAATACCGGAGGTTTACAGAGAGATTGGCCAGCCCGTTCTCATCCCAGGCTCTATGGGTACAGCGAGCTGGGTTTTGCTGGGCAGCGAGAAGGCGATGAGCCTCAGCTTCGGCAGCACCGCCCACGGAGCAGGCAGGGAGATGAGCAGAAGCGGCGCCAAACGACGTTACAGAGGAGACCAGGTTTTGAGGGAGCTTGAAAGCAGGGGCATATACGTCAAGGGCGACAGCATGGAGACGGTCGTCGAAGAGGTTGACGCCGCATACAAGTCTGTCGACGAGGTTGTCGAAGTAAGCCATCAGGTCGGGATAGGGACTAAAGTTGCCCGCCTCGTGCCGATAGGCGTTGTCAAAGGGTAAGCCTTCCGTCAACCCTCATCGAAACCTTCAGCATCTTCTCAAGCAGCGCCAGCCTCTCCTCATGCGATAGCAAGGCTGACATCAGAAAAACATCAAAAGCATCGCGGGTTGGATACATGCTGCCGGCGTGGACGTACCGGTATGAATAGTCCACCAGACGGTCAAAAGACTCCCTCTCATCCTTGAGCAACGCCCTCCTAAAAGAAGCCCATTCAGCTATCTCCGCTTCAAGCCTCTGCCTGTAAGTCATGGCTGTCCTTCCCAAACCACAGTCCAGAACGCCTATGTCGTTGATAAGTTGAGAGAGTAGCCTGAAAATGCGTTAAACCCTGTTGACCACGTAAATCGTGTAAACAGACTCGCCCTCAGATGAAACGGCCACACGGACTGATGAGTATCCGCTGAGCATGGTTTCATTCACGCCAGAGGGTTCAACGGTCAAAGACCCAGCCTTCCTCCAAACCGACGCATCAGACGTGTCTGCAACGGGGCAGAGGGTTGTGTAGAAATCTACGCGCAGCCTGTTGGGGCCGTGGTTGACTGCTTGGAAAGCTGTTTCACGCCATTCACCCGTCTCAACCGGCGGGTCCAAAAACTCGGGGACGCTCGACGACTTTCTCTGCCAAGCCAGCAGCCAGTACAGCGACGTCTTAGCCGGCGGCTCCTCCAGCTCGTAAACGGTCGAGTAGCCGGCGCCATCCCAGTCGATGATTCCGAGGAATCCGTGCGGTGTGTGAAAGACGTGTGTTGTCTCGTAAAGCCCTAGCGAAGAAGGCCTGTAAATCTCTCTGTCGCCCGTTGTGCTTAAGGGCTTCATGACACCCCATCTGGGTCTGCAGTCCCTGTCCACTGCGACGAAGCCGCCGCCCGCCTCATGGTTGAAGACTGTGACGTTGCCGCCGAGCTCTGCGAGGCCAAGCCGTAGGGCTGCGTGAGGCTTGAGAGTGAAAAAACAGTTTTTAGAGCCCTTGGGCGGGGGACACGACCAGACTATGGCCGCTCTATCCTCAGAGATTTCATAGACGCCCCTGACCCTCTGGTTGACTGCGGCTAACACTTCGCCTCCGTAGCTGTTGCCGTGAACGCCGCTGGCAACGTTTCCATAAATCCTTGAAAGCTTTGCAAGTCCCTTGCCGAGGTTGAGGCTCCAGACAGCCTTCCCCTCATGGTTTATCCGTCGGAGATAACCGTTCCCATAGTCGGTCGTCAGCATGTCCTGAAAATCTTTCGTCGGCATGAAGTCGTGGGACCACACGGCGTCTGAAGGCCTGTAGCTCCAGCGGACAACTTTCCTAACCCTGTCGACGACGATGAACCTGTTGTCCCGGTCTGCGCAAAGCACGTCACCCGGCCTTGCGTTAAACCCAGCTATCTTCTCAACAGCCATGCGTGCTATGTGGGGGTTTGCCTTAATGCCAGTTCCCGGAACCTTAAACTCCCAGATAATCTTCCGTTTACTCGGGTTGTAGATGAACGCCGACCTGCGGCTGTGCGGGTCGGCCATGACAACCACCTCTTCCCCTGTCACCGGGTCTTCAACATATTCGGCGTAATGCGGCGTGTAACCTTGTTTTCTGAAAAGTATACGTGCCTCCGCACCCGCTACAGAAACCATAGCGTTTCTGTTAAAGCATCCTGTTCAAAAATGTGTCGCTTCACGGATTTATTTCGGCGTGCATATACGTATGCGGCTTTGCTCGGCAGAGGCCGTCAATTATACCGTGAGCTTGTTTCGATAGCTTTGAGCGAGGGTTTTCAAATCACCGAAAAGGCTTTGAAGCTTCTCGAAGAAAGCGAAACTCCAGTCGAAGACCTTGTCAGAACAATCGACTACATAAAAAGCAGCAACCCCGACCTGATAGTGATAGACGTAGACCATGTGGTGAAAACTCTCGCCGCAGTGGAAAAAACCCAGAACAACATACAGGTTGTTGAAGAAACGCCAGCGTTCTACAAACCAAACCTCGCCATCCAAAACTCGGCTGACGAGAACGAGAAGATAGAAGGAAGCATAGAGGAATTCCGACATTATTTTCAAAGCAGATACTACTCGTTGAGAAAGGTTTTGGAGAGGCGGAGAGTCAACTTCATTCCCATCTCGGAAGCAGCTTCAGTCAAGGATGGGGAGGAAGCTTACTTGGTTGCCATGGTTCAGGGTAGGCAGGAGCGTAAAAACTCCGTGGCGATAGAGGTTGACGACCCTTCGGGCGTTCTCACGGTAATAGTGCCGAAGAAGAATCAACAGCTTTTTGAGCAGGCAGGCGACTTGTTGCAAGATGTAGTCGTAGGCTTGAAGGTGATGAGAGCAGGCGACCTGTATGTCTTGAGGGAGCTGCTGTATCCAGATGTCGAGGATATGAGCCACAAAACCCTTCCAACAATGCCAGAAGCCTATGTCTGCCTCATCTCAGACTTGCACGTCGGAAGCAGACATTTCAGAAAAGACTTTTTCGAAAAATTTCTTGACTGGCTGAGCCGGGGCAGAGACGGTGTTGTTAAACGTATTTCACACATAGTTGTGGACGGCGACTTGGTGGACGGGGTTGGAGTCTATCCAGGGCAGGAGAACGACCTACTCGTGAAGAACGTTGAAGACCAGCTGAGACAGGCTGCTGACTTGCTGGCCGAGATACCTGAGAGAATCGAAATAGTTTTCAGCCCGGGCAACCATGAGCCTGTGAGAAAAGCGTTACCGCAGCCTCCTCTCCAACCAAGATACCGTGACATAATCAACGTGAGAAGAAAGGTTACATTGGTGTCAAACCCATCCACACTTGTTTTCGACAGCAGGAAGGTTTTAGTCTACCACGGTCAAGGACTTGACGAGCTGGTTCAATCTCTTCCCGAAGTCTCATACAGCAACCTCAACGAGACAGCCCCCAAAGTTATCGCATCAATGCTCAGGTTCAGACATCTCGCACCTGTTTATGGAGAAAACACCCAGCTGATGCCCACTAGGGAGGACAGGCTCGTAATCTCTGAGCAGCCGAACCTGCTGCAGACGGGCCATATCCACGTAACGGTAAACACCAGCCACCGAGGCGTCCTACTTGTCAACGCGGGAGCCTGGCAGGACCAGACCAGTTATCAGAAGTCGATGGGCCTTGAGCCGATGGTGGGCTACGCAGCGCTGCTAAACCTCTCCACCATGACCGTCCAGCTAAAATACTTCGGGTCCTAAGCCGCCCGTGCTATAGCCTGCCAGAACATAATTCCTTCCTTCAAAAACACAGGCTTGAAAGATGCTTGCTTGAGGAGATTTATAACTTCCATTGGGTTTGTCCCGTGGCCGAAGAAGCGCGAGGCCACTGTGTCGAAAACCATGAGCAACCCATCATCCTTCAGCCTTCTCCTAACCTGGTGAAAAGCCAGACGTATGTCTTCTAAGTGGTGAAGGCTGAGCATGAAAACGGCTCTGTCCACCGATTGTATAGGGACGCCGTTCAGGTCTTCCGCCCTCGTCTTGACTGTGACAATGTTTTCCATCCCCAGCAGCGCAGCCCTTCTTTCAACTTCCCGGAGGTAGTCATCTTTCACGTCGACGGCATAGACGACGCCATGCTCTCCGACGACGGAAGCAGCCGGAAGCGACAGGAACCCTCTCCCACATCCGATGTCTAGGAAGACATGGCCGCTGGATAGTTCGATGCTGGCCAAAAGTTTGTAAGGGTTTTGAAAAAGCCGTCGGAGACGTGAGCCGACGGCAATTCGTTCAAGCTTTGTCAACTTCTATTCCTGCTGGAGAAGAGGAACGATTTTCTGATAGAAGTCGAGGCTTTCCGGGTTCATCAACGCATCCCTGTTGGGCGCCGTCTTGCCGTTGATAATGTTCGACACAGCTATTTCCACCTTCTTCATGTTATACGTGTAGGGAATGTCAGGTGCTTCAAGTATGATGGCTGGAACGTGTCGCGGCGAGGCTCTCTCCCTGAGCTCTTTCTTCAACCTTTCCTTCAACTCTTCAGTCAACTCATAACCCTCCGCCATTTTGACGAAGAGAATAATCCTCTGGTCGCCTTTCCAGTTCTGGCCCACGGCGATGCTGTCCGCAATCTCTTTAAAGCTCTCGACTATGCTGTAGATTTCAGCCGTTCCTATCCTGACGCCCGACGGCTTCAGAACGGCGTCAGACCTACCTAAGAAAGTGATGCCTCCGGTGTCGCTGTGGAATATTATAAAGTCGCCGTGCCTCCACACTCGTTTATGGGTGTAGAACCTGAAGTAAGAGTCTAGGTATTTTTCGTTCCCCGGGTCGTTCAGGAAGTAAAGCGGCATTGAAGGCGCCGGCGCTTCGCAAACAAGCTCTCCCGTTTTATCGTATACAGGCTCACCGTTCTCGTCGTAGCATTTTATCTTCATTCCAAGCGCCGGCGACTGCAGCTGGCCAGCGTACACGGGAAGGGTTGGACTGCCGATAGCGAAACATCCGTTGATGTCTGTTCCTCCGGATATGGAGTTGAAGTGATGGTCTTTCTTTATTTCCCGGTATACCCATTCGAAACCGTCGGCGGACAACGGTGAACCTGTCTGAGATATTTCACGAAGCGATGAGAGGTCGAAACTATTCCGAGGCGAGGCGTTGACGCTTCTCAGATAGTTGATGTAGCTCGCGCTGCAGCCGAAGAACGTGACCTGATGCTCGTCAACAAGCCGCCACATGGTTTTCCAGTCTGGATAGTTTGGGTCGCCGTCATAAAGGAGTATGGTTGAGCCGACTGCCAGAGAAGTCATCATCCAATTCCACATCATCCAGCTCGGCGATGTAATGTATGTTACCACGTCTTCCGGCTTGATGTCGCTGTGGATGACAAGGTCTTTCAACTGGTTGGCAAGTATTCCTGCGACTGACTGAACCATGCACTTTGGCTTGCCCGTCGTCCCTGAAGAAAACATTATGTAAACCGGCGTCGACGAGTCGACCTGCTCGAAGATGAAATCATTCCCTCCGCTGATAAAATCCTCGTAGGATACGGCTTTGTCGATAAAATCTATTTTGGGTCTGTCGCGGAGATATGGGACGACGATGACACTCTTTATTGACGGGATTCTCTTCACTATTTTCGCCACCCTCTCTAAGATGTCGAAGCTTTTCCCTCTGTAGTAGTAGCCGTCGACGGTGAACATAACTTTAGGGCTGACTTGCTCAAACCTGTCGACAGCTGCGTCGACTCCAATCTCGGTGCCGGCGGAAGACCATGCGGCTCCAACGGAAGTAGCAGCAAGCATGGCTAAGCATGTTTCGGCGGTGTTTGGCATGTAGCCAACGACCCTGTCACCCACGCCGACACCCACCTCCCGTAAACCACCTGCGATGCCAGCAGCCTTACGATAGACCTGCCGGTACGACAGCTTTCTGAGAAAGCCGTCTTCTCTGACAGCGATTAGGGCAGTTTTGTCATCCCTTCTCTTGAGAAGGTTTTCGGCAAAATTGAGTCTTGCACCGATAAACCATGAGGCCCCTGGAAACTTGCTTAGGTCGTCAACAACGATGCTGTAGTGCTTCGAGGCTTTTATTCCTACAAAGCTCCAGACCGCATCCCAGAAAGATGGGATGTTTTCTACAGACCACTCGTACAGCTGGAAGTAAGCTTTGGGCCTGTAAGGGTCTATCTCAAGCCCGTTCCTCTCATTTGCATACTCGATGAAGCGTGTTATGTTGGCTTTTTCGACAACATCGTCGGAAGGCTTCCAGAGGAGCAATCCAGAGAAAATTATAAGAACGCCGGATAATATATTGTTTCGATGTACTGTTTAAAAAGCATGCCAAACCATCTAACACAGCCATGCTGGAGCTGGACCCCACGCTCTCAATAATGCTGATCGCCTTAGCATTCCTCTTTTTCTTTACTACGGGGACGGTAGCCAGCAGAAGACGTGTCGCACATCTTTTCAAAGCTGTTATGGAAGCTGTTTCAGCAGCGGGTGGAAAAGTTGTCGACGGGAGAAGGGGAACCACGACCGCGGTTCTCTCATGCAGACATATGGGTGAGCTGGCTGAGTTCTCAGTAGTTATCGGAGTCCAGTCTTGGTCAAACCCTTTGTCATACCTTGTTTCAAAGCTGATGGGGAGAAGCGACCTAGCTATCCTAAGGGCTAGAACAAGAAAAACCCCTACGGCGTCGCTGACATTCGTAAAAAAGGGCACGCAAGCCGAACGCTATGCGTCTAGATGGGGTAATAAGATTACCGAGGTCGACGATTATTTGATAGTATCAGACGAGGAAGAGGTCCCGCAGGAAAAAGTCTCCACATTAATTGAAAGGATAAAGGGGTTGCAAAACGTTTTACTGCTTTCCGTTGGTAAGAGACTGCCTAACCTTCAGGTTTACTTTACGCCCGGGGATGCTGATGGGATAAAAGAATTGCTGTGCGTTCTAGAAAAGCTTATATAAGTTATATCTTCTATTTTTCTCGAAAAATGGTTCTAGATACCCCTCTAGGTTTTACGGCGATAGGTCTTGTGGTATTTCTTGCCGCATACTCTGTCTACAGCAAAATTGTCGACCGCAAGATCTGGAGCCCTGACCGAGCTAGGCCTACCCCGGCCCACATGTACGCCGACGGCGTCGAGTTCTTCCCAGTTGGACGGTTTGTCCTATACGGCTTTCAATGGAACAGCATCGCGGCGTTGGGTCCTATAATAGGCCCCGGTACCGCTGCGCTTGCTTTTGGATGGCTTCCAGCTTTCCTCTGGATAGTGTTCGCCGCTCTGTTCATCGGATGGGTTCAGGACTACAGTGCGATGTTCCTGTCTGTAAGGAAGGAGGGAAGATCGTTTGGACCTATGGCCTATGAGCTGTTGGGCCCGACCGCACGTAAGCTTCTCCTCGGCTTCCTGCTCTTCTACCTTCTGCTGATAAACGCCGCCTTCCTGTTCGTGGTCGCAACCGTCATGAACGCTTTCCCAGGCTCGTTCTGGTCGCTGCTGGTGCTGGTGATAGCTGCTGTCATAACAGGCCATCTGCTGTTTAAAGTGAAGATGAGCGTAGCCCCGGTGACGGTCCTCGCCGTAATACTCCAGGCAATAGGCATAGCTTTGGGCGCCACAGTCCTCTCAGCAGTCCCGCCGCCCGGAACATTCGTTTTCACACCCCCTCCGCCAGGCGTGGCTGCAGCAGCCAACCCATACACCTACTGGCTGGTTCCGTTGGTGGCCATACTGATACTCGGAGCCCTCCTGCCTATGCCCAGGCTCATAACACCCATGAACTACATAGCCTACTACTCGCTGATACCTGCTGTCCTGCTTCTGACTTTGGGGGCGTTAGTTTCGCCGGCGACGGGAGTTAAGATTCAGGTGCCTGTGTTTAGAGGGTGGGCTGAGGTTTTCACCGTTGGACCTCTCTGGCCGGCGCTTTTCGTCACCATAGCCTGCGGCGCCATCTCGGGCTGGCACAGCCTTGTCAGCACAGGGCTAACATCCAAGCAGATAGACGTGGAGACAGACATAAGGCCAGTCGGCGCAGGAGCCATGATTACTGAGAACCTGGTCGGTCTGACCGCCTTAGCTGCATGGGTATCGATTCCCTTGCTAACCGTTGCTGGCGGAGCTTCTCCAGGTAACTTCGTGTTAGGGGCCACAACCCTGACATCGCCCTTCCTTGGAGGAGATGCAGTCAAACCATTCCTGAGCATATTCTTCGCCAATTATATGGTTGGAATGGCGGTTACAATTCTAACGATACTGGGAAGGTTTTGGAGGGTGACGATGGCCGAGGTCTTCGGCGGCACACCCCTTTCGATCCTGGGCAACAAAATCATAGCATCGATTCTGGGCTTTGTGTTCCCAATAGCCTTTGTGCTCACAGGGAGCTGGACCAACATATGGCTTTACTTCGGAGGAACAAACCAGCTGCTCGCCGGGTTCGCGCTCCTGATCGTAGGCCTATTCCTCTACATGCAGAAACGGTTCCACTGGTACTCCACGATACCGGGCATTTTCATGATGTTTACAACGCTTGCAGCCATATTGTACCAGACATATGTCTTCGCCGACGCAACTATCGGGGCGAAGCTTCTCCATCTAACTCAAAACATTCTGAAAAACGTTGGCGGTAACATCGCCGTCCAAGGCATCAACGGTTTCTCAACAGCTGTCGGGGTTATAATGTTCCTCATAGGCTTGGCGATGGCTATCTATTTCGTCAGAGGCTACCGGAGGGCTGTAAAAGTCGAGGTAAAAGCCTAAACCCCCCATCCTTTTTTGAAGCTCCAACGCTTTAGGGAAATATTTTTTAAATAAGTTATTGTATAGACTGGCGTGACTGAGGGAAAGAAGGGAGGCTTTCTCGGCAACCTCAAAAAAGCCGTGGGCGACATGTTCTACGGCGTTGCATTACACCAGCAAGTAACATCCATACTCAAGACAAGGATGTACATGGAGCACATGTTTATCCTGATGATTATGGGAGACATGCTCGGCTTCCCAATACTACCACCATACTACTCACTACGTCTTCTCCCCTACGCGATACCTAACGTCAAAGCTTGGAAACACAGGTTCTACAGGGAGAGAGACTTCACGGACGTGATTTACGGTTGAAAGGATTTAGCGAGTTTCTCGCGTCAAAGCCCGAGCTTAAGATGGTTATCTTCGCGGGAAAAGGAGGTTTAGGTAAGACGACCTGCAGCGCCGCCCTCTCCTACGCCGTATGCAGCTCGAAAAAGGTCCTCTGCTTCAGCACAGACCCCCAAGCGTCGCTTAGCGACATATTCGAACGAAACATCTTCGGAAAAGGAGAGGTGGAGATTATCCCAAACCTTTTCGTGGTGGAGATCGACGCCGACTCGAAAATATCAGCTTACATCAACGAGATAAAACAAAAAATAAGAGACATGTACAAAACAGAGATCCCTCCTGAGATAGAATCGTACATAGACAGCTCTGTTGCAGAGCCTGCGATGTATGAGTCAGCCACGTACGACGCCATGGCAAGCTATCTCGCCGAGGGACGTTACGGTCTCTACGTCTTCGACATGCCTCCCTTCGGACACGGGATAAGGATGGTCACCATGGCGGACATTCTCAGCGCTTGGGTTGAAAAGCTCACCGAAGCCCGTGAGAAAGCAAGGGAGTATGATGAAATAGCCCGCAGGCTCAAAGGGGAGAAACTTGTTAAAGAGGACGAGGTGTTGAACGAGCTGTATGACATCAAGAACAGGTTGACCACATTCACCGACGTCATGAAAGACAGGAATAAGGCTGCCTTCTTCATGGTCATAACTCCGGAACGAATGTCCATAATAGACACTGAGAAAGCTTTGGAGATGTTTAAGTCGGTTGGCTTAGAGCTGGCGGGGATAGTGGTCAACAAGGTTCTGCCGCCCGAGATGGCTTCAAACCCCTCCCCCTTCATAGCAAACAGGCTGAAGCAGCAGCGGGAGTGCATGACCGAGATCATGGACAAGTTTGGAAAGCTTGTGATATCTATCATCCCTATGTTTCCGAAAGAGCCTAGGGGCATTGAAGGCATAGCGGCGGTTTCCCAGCCTCTTATGAGCGGAGGTGTGGAATGGACGTGAAAGAACTAGCTAAAGCAAAGTACATCTTCGTAGGCGGTAAAGGGGGTGTGGGAAAAACTGTGTCAGCCGGCGCCATGGCCGCTGAGATAGCCCGTCAAGGGAAGAGGGTGCTTCTGGCAAGCCTGAACCCAGTACACTCGTTGAGCAGCCTTTTTATGCAAGACCTTTCTGGAGGCACTTTCAAAAACGTGCAAGGGGTTGAAGGGCTAACAGCGATAGAGGTGGAGATAAACGATCTCATCGAAAGATACAGGTCCAACATGGCTGCTAGACTGAAAGAGTTCTTCAAATGGGCTGAGATACCTATAAACCCCGAGCCCTTCATACAAATAGCTACAACAAACCCCGCTTTCCAAGAATCTGCGATGTTTGACAAAGTAATGGACATCATAGTTGGCGAAGGCGGGAAATATGATGTGGTTGTGTTCGACACGGCAGCGGTTGCCAACGCAGTTAGGTTAATCGGGTTAAGCAAGCTGTACGGGCTGTGGCTTGCGAGAATGATGCAGTCACGCAGGGAGGCTCAAGAGTACAGGCTTAAGCTTTCCGTCAGGAAGGAGAAGGTTATGGAGGAAATCAAAAAAGACCCTGTAGTGGCAGACCTTTTATCACTTTACGAAAAATTCACAAAAAGCCGTGAGGCTTTGACAGACCCTTCAAAGACACTCTTCTACTTCGTTACGACACCCGAGTCTCTTCCAATATCTGTCGTGAAGAGGTTCATAAACATGGTGCAGGCTTTCAACATTCCGGTGGGGGGGATATTTGTAAACATGGTCTTGGACCGGGCGGATGTATCTTCCGACCCGACGGGATATTTACGGTCAAAGTGGGAGGAACAGCATCACTACCTTGACATAATAAACAGAGACCTTGGAGAGCATGTTAAAGGCTATATCCGAATGTATCCTACCGAGATAAGAGGCTTAGAAGGATTAAACAACGTAATTAAAGATGTTTATGAGTTT
>JAWBJZ010000010.1:0-34990 GCA_038832005.1 Candidatus Caldarchaeum sp. | reverse complement strand
CCGCAGATCAATCTACGCATAACAAGGATGTCTTCGTTGACCTCTCTAAACCATCTGGGCTCATGTGCATCATCGCTCTTATGTCGTTTCTCGCTGTCTTCGAAAGCGCAAGCTCCTCACGCTTCTTGGCCAGCATCGTCGCTCTCCGAAGGTATAAGACCTTGACACCACGCCTGAGAACCTCTATGAATTCGTCTGTGAGCTCTACGGGAATTGTGTCCACGTAGAGCTCGTCGCCCTGCTCTGCTGGAATCTCTGAAACCCTCGAAACCCTGTAGAAGCCTTCTCCGTCATTGGTATATACATGATGTTGTTCATCGTTCTTCCTTTTACGATTCTTGTTCGCCAGTCTGTGAACATCGGCGTAGAACCTTCTTCCCACTTTCCCGGGAGGTTCATAAACCTGTTTTCGGATAGGCTCCGTCGTTTCTTCACCGCTTTCAGCCATGGTAGCGTTGTTGTCCACAGGCTACCCAACACACAGCTGCAGCCTTTAAACATACCCGATAAAGGAGACTGTCGGTGTTGTTGGGGGAGATATGACATTACGGCAGGATGGAGGTTGAGAATACCAAATATGTATCAACCGCTGTTCCATTTTAGAGGCTGACGACGGGCGAGGGGTTAGAATAGCCGTATGGGTTGAAGACGGAAAACCATGCTTCAGCTATAGGGAAGATGAGGAGTCTCTGTTTATTCCTTCAGGCCACCAGCCAAACTACGATAAGGGGGAATCGTATTGTAGTAAGTGCTATCAGACGTTTATTAACAGGGATAAATGCCCTAACTGCAACAGAATATTAAGAAAAAACCAAGAAGAAAGAAACACAAATCAACTATCTAACATTATGGTTAGGCGGCTGTTTTTAATTTTATTGATGGGTTTTCGACATGTAGCCTGCGTTGTTCAGAAACTCTTTTAAGCAGTTGCGTTGGGTTTTTCGCATGCCGCGTCTTATAAAGGTGGCTGGGGTTGATGAGATAGCGGACGGGACGATGAGGACGTTCAATGTTGAGGGTAGGCCGGTTCTGCTGGCAAACGTCGAAGGAAAGATATACGCCATGGATGCGATTTGCTCCCACGAGGAATGGGACTTGAGCGAAGGAGAGCTTCAAGGAGCCAAAGTCACATGTGCTGGGCATGGGGCCGTCTGGGACCTGACCACGGGGACGGCTGAGTTCGACGAGCCGCTGCCAGCTCTCAAAACATACAGAACCTTGGTCAAAGACGGGTTCGTCTATGTCGAGGTTGACTGAGCGTGAAGAGACACAGGTTTGTATGCAGCGAATGCGGTGCCGAATACTGGCTGCAGGCGTGGAAGGCCGTATGCCCCTCATGCCAAGCCGAGTTCACACTCGAGCAACGACCTGAAGAACGCTCCAAACAACATGCTCGCGGCAACATGGTTACTCTATTGGCGATGTCAGGCTATGTCTTGTTCAGCCTGCTGGCTCCAGGCGGAATTAGCGTATACAGCATCGTGCCGTGGGCTCCCATTCCCGTGCTGCAGGCGTTGACACTTGTTCTTGCTCTTCTTTCTTACGCTGGCTCTGAACCAGCCTTGTGGCTGTCAGCGGTCTTCGGGATGTCGGCGGTGCTCTTCCACGTCTTCAACCCATCTGTTTTCAGCATCATAGGCATAGCCGTCGGCGTAACAGTGGTCATATCATCTGTCTCGTTCATACAGAACGTTCGGAGGCTTAGAAGACACGATTCAAATGAAGCTGACGCGAGAACTATGCCCGAGTACTCGGGCTGGGCCGGCTCTCAAGAACCTGGCTGAAAATTTTGTACGCCCTATCGTCGTAAAGCACGAAAACCACCTTCTCCAGCGACGTGTTCTCACGCATCAAATAGTCTAGGGTCGAGTTCACTATAACTCGGGCGGCGTCCTCCAACGGATAGCCGAAAGCACCCGTTGATATCGCTGGGAAGGCTATTGAACGAAGGGCGTAAAGGTCTGCGAGCTTTAAGCTGTTTAACACGGCGTCGCGGAGTTTCCTCTCTTCATCACCCTCGCCCATCCGTGGTCCTACTGCGTGGATGACATGCTTGGCCTTTAGCCTTCCAGCCCCCGTTATGACCGCGCCGCCAACAGGACAGTAGCCGATTTTATCACATTCGTCCTGTATGGACCTCCCGCCCTTCTGAAGTATTGCACCAGCCACGCCCCCGCCCATCTTCAGCCATTCGTTAGCCGCGTTGACTATTGCATCCGTGTCACATTCCGTTATGTCCCCTTTGATGCAGAAGACCTCAGTGTTCCTAACCCTGACCATATCTGAAAAATTTGTAGACGCTTCATCTATAAATTTCTTGAGGCAAGGATTGCCTCATGGCTTTCAAGGTCTTCGTCTTCGCGCAGGGAAAAGGGTGGATACCCGTGTCCGATGTCTTGAACCACAACGGCGTAGCAGCGTCTGAGGATGAGGCGCTCAGCTTGGGCTGCACGCTCGTCATGTCTGGTATCGTAGAAAACATGAGAACCCATGGTGCAAAGACGGGTGACATAGTTGGGTTCAAGATCCTGCCGACGGAAGACCTTCCGCAACCCCTCCCCAAACAGGCCCGCAGCTGGCTGGATTTCAAACATTTGTTTTTTAAACGGGGCAGCTCATACTTTCTCTACAAAACATGGAGCTGGCCCGACTGAAAGCCGACCAACACTTCCTGATAGACAAGAACGTTGTGGACAGACTTGTCGATGTGTCGGAAGTCTCTGGAGACGATGTTGTGCTGGACGTTGGAGCGGGAACCGGGGTCATAACTGAAAAGCTTGCCGAGAAGGCTAAGATGGTCTACGCGGTCGAACTGGACAAAACGTTCGAGCCGCAGCTCGCAAGGTTAGCAGCACGTTACGGAAACATACGTGTTTTCTGGGGAAGCTTTCTCGGCTTAAAGCTTCCATTTTACAACAAGGTTGTCTCCAACCCTCCATTCAGCATACTCGAGCCTTTGCTCCAGCGGCACCTGAAAAAACCCGTTCCAATGTCGCTGATAGCTCCGTTGCGGTTTGCTCAAACTCTTACGTCTGAGAGGTATGATTCCCTGCTGAGCTTCCGAGCGCAGCTAGCATACCGCAGCATGGTGCTGGACGTGTTGGATGGCAACGTGTTCAACCCGCCTTACCCCGGAAAGGCCTGCATTTTGTTGTTAAGACCCTTAGACCTAGGCGAGGCCGAGAGATTGATGATGATTTTCTTTTCGCAGAGTGGCAGCAAGGTTAGGAACGCTCTACGAAACGTTTTCTGGAGTCGGACCAGCAAGAGAGAGGCGACTAAGCTTGTAGAGCTTTCCAACCTCTCTGACGGAGTGTTGAACAAACGTGTGTGCCGAATAACGCTGGACGAAGCGACGGCTGTTTATGAGCTTATAAAACGTGTGGTGCTGACTGGAATATGAGGCAAAATTTAAGAATCGACTAAGCAGAGGTTGGGTGAAAGCTCCCGGATGGCCGAGGTGGGGTAGCCTGGTTACGTGTCCAGAAAGCCCTCAGGGCTGTGGACCCTGCAGCGCGAGTTCGAATCTCGCCCTCGGCCCTTAGCACAGGCTTTAAGCGATTATAGCTTAGTCATGGACTGCAATATCCTTTGGGGAATAAGGCCGCTCCATTTTTCTACAAACTTCCTGTCCAGCTTTTTGTCGCGAAGGTCGTCCGGAAGCATCCGAGGGATGTCATCAACTATCGGATACCAGCGGCTGCATGAGCCGCACTCCAGCAGACCTGTCGCAACCTCCAAGCCATAGCATTTGCTGCACTCGGTTTCAACCAGTTCCTTGACATAGCCCCTGTGAAACCCACAGTACAGCTCGCATTTCCTTATCTTCTCAGGCGGCTTAATGCTTCTCTCCTCGAACACGGTCAGACTGAGCGGGAAAGCCTTGCACATAGGGCATGCAAGAATATCGAGCAACCGGTACTTCATCTTAAACAAGTCAAACCCAGCACGCGAAGTATTTATATTTCTCTACGAAGGCTTAATTCTGACCGACTTGAAGATAGGAAAGCTCGCTTGGGTTATTATTGCTGTGATAATTTTAGCCGGCGTCGCGACGGTTTTCGCGGTAGGCTCCGTTCCGCAGGCGTCCGATGTGGCTGCAAGAGTTTCACACGATACAGGCGCTATATTCTTAAACCTAAAAAACAACGGGTTCCTGCCTGACTGCGTTGTAGGCGTGGAGGTGAACGGTGAGATTAATGGAAAAGAGTTTCCCATCAAAGCAGAGCTTCACACAACAGTCATGGAGAAGGATATTATGCGCATGGTGAAGGTTGACAAGATCTGCGTCAATCCTTTGAGCGAGGTGCGTATGAGAGGTGTCGAGGGCGAGGGATATCACATCATGATTTTCGGTGACTTGGAAAACGTTGAGATGTTTCACGTATACCTAAAGTTTGAAAGCGGGAAAGTCCTGCACTTCCACGCTGAAAAACCACAAACCGGCCCACCTCCGCATAAGCATTAACGGCGTCCTTAAGCATGCTCGAACAAACGCCTCAGCAAAACCTCCTACACTTATTTTGCGAGAGGTTCAGGAAGCTTAACGGAGAAGTAATTCTGGCTTCAGACACGGGCGACGTCGTCCGAAAAGTCTCCGAGCTCATCAAATCGCACGGCGTCAAGTCTGTGTTTGTTTCACCGCTGTTTAAGGAGCTGGAAGACCACGTGACTGAATCCCTGTCCAAAGAAGTTAGGGTCTTCAGGATGGAGGATGTGGTTGATAATCCGGTGGGGAAGCTGGATGCGGTCGAAGCAGGCATATCCGCGGCCGCGGCTGCCATCGCCGAAACAGGCACACTCGTCGAGATAGCTTACGACGATGTAGACAGACTTGCTTCAAGCATGCCTAAACTCCACATAATGCTGGTGAAAGCGTCGACGGTTGTGAAAAGCGTCAACGCGGTAGCGGGGCTGATTCGTGAAAGCTTCAAGGCGAGAAGAGCCGCCGTAACTTTAATATCGGGGCCCAGCCGGTCGGGGGACATCGAGCAGAGGCTCGTAGTAGGAATCCACGGCCCACACGTGGTTGTGGCGGTGGTGTTAACATGGCTTTAGAAAGCATGCAGAAGATTCATCAAATGCTCAGCGACAAGACAGCCGAGCTTCTGAAGAGAAAAGATTGGAGAAACTACTTAAGAGACGCCTTAACACGCACGCTGAAGGCCAGAAAAGAAACCATAAACGTGCTGATACCGGAATTCGAGCAGTTCAGAGCCTCTGTGCGGTCTATTAGAGAAAGAGCCGTAGAAAACCTTGAACAACTTTATGAAAGGTTCAGGCAAAACTGCGAGAGTAGAGGCGCCAAAGTATATCTGGCGAAGGACGCACAGGAGGCATGCAAGCTCGTCTACGACATCGCCGTTCAAAGAAAAGCCAAACTCCTCACCAAAAGCAAGTCGATGACCACCGAGGAAATCGAGTTAAACGCGTTCTTGGAGGAGAGAAGGTTGAAGATTGTCGAGACCGATTTGGGAGAGTTCATCATACAGCTCGCACACGAGAAGCCGTTCCACTTGGTGTATCCGGCCGTTCATAAAACAAGCCATGAGGTTGCGGAGCTTTTTTCAAACATTGCTGGAAAACGTCTCACCAACGATATCGGCGAGCTGATGAACTTCGTCAGAGGCTATCTGCGGAGAATATTTCTGACGGCAGATGTCGGGGTTACTGGAGCAAACATAGCCATCGCTGAGACAGGCACAGTCGTCGTCGAAACCAACGAGGGGAACGACAGGCTTACCAGCGTCCCTCCAAAAGTCCACATCGTTGTGATGGGCATAGAGAAGATCGTCGAAACGGTTGACGACGCGTTAAAGCTAATCATAGCCCATCCCGTCAGCTCAACAGGCCAGCCTCTGACAACCTACGTCTCGTTCATCAGCGGCAGAAACCCAATGGCGGGCAGCGATGCTGAACGAGAGCTGCACATCATAGTCGTTGACAACGGTAGGAAAGCCATGCGGCAAGACCCTTGGTTCAGGGAAGCCCTCTACTGCATCAGATGCGGCGCATGCATGAACATCTGCCCAACCTACGGCGCCGTTGGAGGGCATGTCTTCGGATACATATACACAGGTGCAATCGGAATCCCTTGGACAGCCTTCGTCCACGGCATAGACAAAGCAGCCATGTTCTCCGAGCTTTGCATATCCTGCGGCCTCTGCAAAGAAATATGCCCCGCCAAGATCGACATGCCCATGATGATAGCTGAGGTGAAGCACCGGATAATCAAGCAAGCTGGGCAGCTAAGGGTCAACAGGGTTCTTGAGAACTACGAGTCTTTCTATGGCTTCGCCTCACATGCTCCATGGCTGTTCAACTGGCTCCTCCAACGCGGGACAATAAGGCTGTTGATGGAGAAGCTTCTCGGTGTTGAGAGGAAGAGAAGGATACCGCCGGTGGCTGGGAAACCCCTTTCTAAGCTGATGAAGCAAAGAACTCCGCGGATAGGTGTTGATAAAGCGGTTTTGTTCGCAGACTTTAACGCCGAATACGTCAGGCCTGACATCGGGATGAAGCTCGTGAATCTTCTCGAGGAGGCGGGCTACACAGTTGTCTACCCAAAACAGAGAACAAGCGGCTACCCGTACATCGCGTACGGCGACCTCGACAAAGCACGCAAGGTTGCTCAATACAACGTCAGAACACTCAGCGAAAGCATCAAGGACGGAGGAGTCATCGTCTCGTTAGAGCCTACCGCAACCTACTCTCTACTATACGTTTACCCCAAGCTTCTCGACTACAGCATGGACTCGCAGAGGGTTGCGGCGTCCACTATCTCGGCTACGGAGTTTTTGGCGAGGCTTGTCAGGGAAAACAAGCTGATCGTTGAAAAAGCCGAGGCGAAACGTGTGGCGATACACATACCGTGTCATGAGAGGGCTCTCGACTCTTCGGAGTCGGTGAGGATGCTTCTGGCTTCAGCCGGCTATGACGCGTTCTTCGTAGAGACCGGAACATGCTGCGGAATGGCAGGCTCTTTCGGGATGAAACACGGAACGATGGGCTACGAGCTCTCCAACGCGGTGGGCGAGCCTCTGTTCGAGCTGATGAAGAAAAGCAGCTGCGACATGATTGTCACAACCAGCAGCGTATGCCGCATACATCTTGAGGAGGGGACACGACTGCCCGTCTACCATCCTTTAGAGGTCATAACAATCAGTCGCCCAAGTAGGCGATGAAATCTATTTCGACTAAAGCTTCAGTCAAAGGCAGCTGAGCTACCACGGTCGTCCTCGCCGGAGGCCCGTTTCTGAAATAGTCGCGGTAGACTTCGTTCATCTCCTTGAAGTGTTCGGGGTTCGTCAAGTAAACGGTTGCTTTGACTACGTCGTCCAGCGAACGGCCCACGCTTTTAAGAATTGCCTGCGCGTTCTCCAAGATTCTCCTCGTCTGGCTCTTGACATCGTTTCCATCTATGTTGCCTGTCGCAGGGTTTATCGCGATTTGCCCGGACAAGAACAGGAAGTTTCCCGCGCGTATGGCTTGGGAGTAAGGTCCTACAGGTTTAGGAGCCTTTTCAGTTGAAACAACCTGCTTAGCCATAAAACTTTCACCTGTCCAGCGGATTTATACTTTACCATGTTCAGCGTGTGAACTGTGCTAATGATTTTCGCAGGCTTTCGGCTTCGTCGGCGGTCAGGTCTCTTGTTGGCGGATAGGGGCCGCCGATGTCGACGCCTCTGAGCCTCAATGCATGTTTACAAGCCGCGTGAAACGGGCCACAACGTTCGACGATTCTCTTTAGCACGTTGAGTTTGTGCTGGATGGCTTTTGCCTCGTTCATGTTTCCAGATTGATAAGCCTTTCTCAAAGCAGACGTCAAATCCGGGAAAATGGATGCGATAGCGCTTATCTGAGCCTTTATCCCGATGGTTAAACTGTACAGTATCAGCTCGTCGCAGCCGGAACCTATGAACATCCTGTCGGAGAACGTCCGCGAAAGGCTCAGAAGAAGCTCCGGGTAGCCGCTGCTGTCCTTTATTCCCGCAATCCCCTCAACCTTTTCCAGCAAAAGCTCTACGGCTTGCGGCGGAACCATGTAACCCTGCACAGACGGGTTGTTGTATGCCAGAACAGGCACAGAGGATTCTTCGACGACCTTCCGGTAGAACCTGACGAGCGACTCCAGGTCGTACCTGTAGTAAAACGGAAAAACTGCTGCGACAGCGTGGGCGCCGATTTTCGAAGCATGGCGCGTCAAATCTATCACGGTCTCCATGTCCGAAGCCCCTGTGTGCACAATGACCAAACCATTGGAGCCGACGGCGTTGACGAAAGCCTCGGCTATCTTTTTCCTCAGCTCCGGCTTTACCTTTACACTCTCGCCCGTTGTTCCAAGGACGAAGAAGCCGTTCACGCCGTGCTTTAGATGAAAATCAACAAGCATCGATGCCTTAGCTTCTATATCATGGGATGGTGTTAACGAAGCTGAAACTATGCCGGAAAACTTGTCAAGCATCTCTCATCCCCTGCCCCTCAAGAAGAAAAACGTCACACCTAACGCTACGCCCAATAAGAAGCCTATCGCGGAATACTGGTTCGATGCGATGAGCCTGGCAAACATGTTCAACCCACTGAGAAAAGCGTTGATAACATTTTCGGATGTGATAGGCAGGCTCATACCTGTAATGCTCAAGATTATGGGTAGTAAAACTGCTATGGCAATAGCGGCTATCAGAACTTTCCACAAACGGATAACGGTGTAGCCAGCTCCAAAGCCGATAAAAAACCAAATCACCGCCAGAACCATCTGGTCGTCCAACCTAACATTCATACAACAATAAGCCGGCGATAGATATATTAAGCTTTTTAATGATGCCACAGCCCAGCTTCAGCGAAACGTCTCCGACATAGAATCGATTCACCGTCGGAATCAACGCGACAAAACACGCGGCTTAGCTTGCATACCGATTTAACTCACTTCAAGAGCCGTTTTTGACCCGTTGGTTGAGCATCATTTTTGAGTTTTCCTAATCAGCAACACATGACGCTCGAAAACATTTCCGTGGCTGGCAATCTCTTTCCCTTGGAGGCGGGCCCGGTGGGACTTGAACCCACGGCCTCCGGCTCCGCAGGCCGACGCTGCAGAGATATTAACCAGATAATATCTTCTCTGTCCATGCTGAGCTACGGGCCCAGCATCGTCTATCATCTTGTCTATATAAAAATCTAATGCGTATTCGCCGGCTTGGTCGTTGACAGATGAATCAAACTGATGCTTCTAACACGCTGTAGCTAGACATCCGCCACGATTTAGCTCCACGGATAGCGTCATCCTCTGGTTGTTTTGCAGACGACAGCCTATCCTCGAGTTTATGTCAAGCCCATCGAATGTCGTGGCTCGTCAAAGCCACAAACATTGGAGATTTTTTATGCCGAAAGGTAGATGGATGGGTGACGAAATCGAAGTAGACCCTTCTCTTCTTTCGATTTGGAAAAAGTACCTAAACACACCGCAGGAGCATTCAACAGCCGGCGAAGACCAAGTTCGCCTCACGGTGATCGGCTTGAGGCGTCGCGCATGCTTCTACGCGCTGACATGCTGGCGGTGTTGTAAACACGCTTAACGATATGAATTTATAACATTATGAAAAATCAAGGAGGGCGCTTTTATCATTTTTGCATGCGTGATATACACTTATTAGAATGTCAGCAACTGAAGCGGTCGGATGACCAAGATTATCTCTGTGCAGCATTCAAAGGGAGGGTCTGGCACGACGGCTTTAGCCCTTTCGTTGGCGCATGCATCGTCAGGACAAGGTCGGACACTCTACATCGAACTAGACGTCATCAACCCAATCTTAGAAGCGTTATTGCCGCCGCCAAAGCTTCCCATAAGATACTCGAACGATTGGATTACAGGAGAAGCGTCTCTCGATGAAGCGGCGGTAGATGTCTCCAGCGTCTTCAACCGCATTCGACACACCTTATACTTCATGTATGCCAACAGGTCGGTAGGCGCTATCAACAGAATGCAAGTCATCGACGCCGTCAAGGACAAACGAATCATAAAGACCCTTGAGAAAGAAAAATGGGTGATAGGGCTAGACCTAGATTTTGTAGTAATCGACACACCTCCGTGGATGTCTTACATCATTGCAGCAGCGAGCTTAATATCAGACTATGTGTTCTACATTTTGAGGCCTAACAAATACGAGCTGGACATAATGAAAGACTTGGTAGATAACATATTGTCGCACTTCAAAGGCGAGTTGAAAGCTGTTGTCAACTTTGTTGACGAGACCGATGAGAAGGTCAGGAAATTCGAGGAGGAGCTTAAGAAAGTTGTAGGCGAACGCTATGTCAAAATACCCTACATAGCCGCATTGTCCAGCGGCCTTGACGTGTCTCGGTTGTTAAGTAACGCCAACCCGATGCTACCGTACCTACAGAACCATTTACGGTTAATTTTTCCCAAACCAATCGAAGTAACCTAGATACCGGCTGAAGACTCGCATTTATGACGTTTCCGAGCAACCAACTCCAGCTAGTCATTAATATATCCTGCGACTGCATCCGTTTTTTGGCAGCGCTCGTTAACTGTGCTGATGTTTCCTGTGAGGAATTTTTTTCAACAGGTTGGCTTCATGGATGTTTTGGTATGCCAAAGAGGGATTTTACTCGGCACCGTTCCCAGCGTACATCCGACGTGGAGTTTCAGAAAATTTATCCTACCAACAAGCCCGGTGTCAGAGCCTTTTTCACAGAAACTATACCCCCAGCCAGTTGAGAAATCTGCTCAGCATTTTTCGGAAGACCCGAATACCTATTTCATGATGGGTTTAAACTTGCTTTTCGAGTCCATGAAGACTGTGTAATTGAGAATAGCTGCTGTCAGGAAGGCCAACGAAAGGGCGTTAAACACCCAATCTATCATGTCTTCCCCCATGTATTTGATTTTGACCTCTGCCGGCCCTCTCACGGCGGCTAGGTCAAAGTACATGAAGTTTGGCCCTATGATTTCTGGACGGAGTTCCCGGCCGTTTACGTAGGCTCGCCAACGGTGGTCGTGGTTGGTTTTGAACAGGAGAATACAGTCTTCAGTCAGGTTATCGACCCTAGCCTCTATCAAGTTGTTCGACATTGCATGGTATTGCAAGGTAGCGTCGCACTTATCTTCTACAAGCAGCAGATAGTTGTGCAAGCCGTAGAAGTCTAACACGTCTTTGATGACAGGTATTGTTCTGGGTTTTTTGACGAGCTTCAGGGCTTTCAAATCTGAGTCTGTTTCATAAATTTTAATACCGTCAGTCTGTTTTAGCGTTGGAAGTAGGTTTTCGAATTTTTCCGGATGCTTGTAGTCTTTGTATGGAAGAGGGGCTGAAGGCATGTCCACCACGACGTATCTTACGTTGAAAGCCCTTAACCAGCTGACTGCTAAACTGCCGTTTGGACTGGTGTTGACGAGATATGTAATATGGCTCCACATCGGCGTCACGGCTCCAGCCGTGTCAAAACCACCCCTAACCTGAGGCTTGTCCGCATAAACGTTTAGCCAGAAAGCGATAGAACCTGTGGCGTAAACACGGGGCCCGAACACATCGCCCGGCAGGCTTTTGATGTAGTCTATCGTCTTCATCTCAAGGGAATTGGCGACTACGCTGTCGCCTGGCCTGAGCATCGTCCAGACTGCTGGAAGCGTCTGCAGGTACAGAAGACCGGCGAAAACAATTGTGCCGCTCATAACCACAACAATCTTTTCAGATTTCTGCGCCAGCTTGTAGGCTGAGGTGACGGCGAGCATAATGACCGCTGCGTCGAATTCGGGGCCGTACCTGTACCTTCCTGCCTGAGGCAGAAGCTCTATTCCCATGAATTTGTAAAAAACGACAACCAGTGTGAAAACTATTGAAAGCATCATGGCTGATGGTATTAATTTGTCTTTTGTCTTTTTCTGGACGGTCTTAGCTAATGCGTAGGCGGTCAAGAGAATAATTATTATGAGGGCTATTATGAGGGCTACGTCGGGAGCCGTGATGGGCCGGCTTTCAGAACCCGAGCCGATGTAAGCCAACAAAGCCTGTAAATATTCATGGTCGTACGCGAAAAGGCAGACCCCCAGACCAAAAACGTATGCAACGACCAGTTTTTTGAACTCTTCCCAGCCAGAAATCAGTGCGAGGACTAAGAGCAGGACGGTTAGCGAGACTGCTGCCACCAAGTTGGTCAGCAGGACCAACGCTATTGTTAGCGTTGTTGCTAGCCCCAGCATTTTCCTTCCAGAGCTGATGTATTGGTTGTACAGCGCTGCTGCTATGAAGGCCAGCCCGAGGCCTAGAATGTGCGGTGTCTCGCCGTAGAGAGCTAAAACCGTGACATGACTTGGAGCCGTTGCAGTATGGGGGTAGGTGAGAATCGTACTATGTATAGATTGTGCGCCGATTAGAACGATGCTGGTTAAAAACCCTGCAGACGCTGACCGTGATAACGAGTAGACGAAGAAATAGACAGCTACGGGCAAAAGAATCAAAGAAAACGCCGCTACTCTTCTGTAGGCCTCAATGACACCTGTGTTTAAGATGATGGCCGCTGCGTTCACTATGAATAGGAACATCGGATGGTATGCGAGCTTGAAAGGATGGCCGCCGTACCAGAGCGGGTTCCAGCCGGGTGTCGGCCAGTGCATGGCCAACAGTTTGGCCTGAGTGATGTGTGCAACTTCTATCGAGGACGTGTTCCACGTAATACGGCCCAAGAACATGGGAGCGCACTGAATAGCCGAGAAAACCGCCACAGCCGCAGCCGCTGCGAACGTTTTAAACCCCATCACAGGCTCACACTTTGTGATAAATTTATTCATGTCAAAAAATTTAAATATAGTGTGTCTGATCAAAAGCCAGCGATGGGAGAGTCTTCAAAAGCTCCTTGGGAGGATACATCGGTCGGCATTTTGGTTCTTGCCGCGTCGCTGATATTAGTCACCCTTCCCTTTTACATCACGTTTAACGAGTTTCTCACTTCGGTGGTAAAGTCAGTCGGTTTATGGTTTTTCATCGAAGCCTACGTTGCACCGTTCATTGCTGGATTGACGACTTCGCTGCTCCATCTGTTTAACGTCAAAGCTTATTTCAGCGGGCCGGTCATCCATGTCTATGAGCCAACCCCAATAAACCTGTATGTTTCATGGAACTGCATAGGCTGGCAGAGCCTTGTGATTTTCTCCGCGATAGCTTATCTGGCGTTCAGGGGAACGAGACTTCCGCTCCATGAGAAGGTTGTCACGATTTTGCTGGGGCTGCAGGTAACGGTGCTCGTCAACATCCTCAGGATAGCCATGGTCGGGCTTGTCGCAGTCTATCTCGGTAAGCTGCAGGCCATAATCTTCCACGACTACTTCGGCACGCTGATAAGCTTGGCATGGCTGCTCGGCTTCTGGTATCTCTTCTCCTCAAAGTCTGTCGCAGACGAGGGCGGTTCGCAGAATGATAGCTGAAATTCTCGCCTATGTTGCGCTGGCTTTAGGTTTTCTGTTCTTCACATACGCGGTCCGATACTACACGGCCTTATTCTCAGTTGCTCGACTGTTGATTAAGAGAAACGGAGGCAACGGAAATGGACGTAACGGTAACCACGTTAACGGTAACGGACATAACGGCAATGGTTTGTCTTTGAGGATTAACAACGGAAACGGTGCTAACGGGAACGGACAAAACGGCTTTGCATTAAGACAAAAGTACAGCAACCACGCTAACGGCAATTCTTACGAGAGCCGGGCTAACGGCTCCAAAGTGGACGCCCCCCTGATAAGCATTCACATCGCGCTATACAACGAGGAGAGGGTGGTCGAAAGGTTGATGGAGGCGCTGTCTTCGCTGGACTATCCAAACTACGAGGTCATCGTTGTTGACGACTCGACAGACTCAACCACTGAGAAGCTGAAAAGATGGAGCAACGACCCGCGCTTTAAGATTATACACAGGGAGAGCAGGAAGGGATTCAAAGGAGGAGCTTTGAACGAGGCGTTAAGACACACCCATCCGGACGCAAAGTACATTGTAGTGTTCGACGCGGACTTCGTACCGCCCAACGACGTTCTTTGGAACCTGCTGGCAAGCATGAACAGCTCTGGGAACGGAAACGGCTTTGAGGAATGGGTCAGGAGCAGCAGGGTTGTAGCCGTTCAAGGATACCAGTGGCATGTTTTGAACGCTTCGGAGAACTGGGTAACTAAAGCCGTCACCGCCGAGTATGCTGGAAACTATTTGGTTGAGAGGCTTTTCATAGAACAGCTGCCAGGAGTTAAAATGATAGCCGGCAGCGTCTTCATGGTCAGGGCTGACGTGCTGAGGCGGTATGGTTGGCGTGAGTGTTTGACCGAGGACTGGGACCTAACCCTTAGACTGTACAGGGATGGATACAAAGTCGCCTTCACACCCGTTGCCGCAGCACCAGCCGAATGCCCTTCGCGTGTTGTCTCTTTGATGAGGCAGAGGGCTAGGTGGGCTGAAGGTCATACGTTCGCCGTGAGAAGGTATTTTGGAGAGATAATAAGGAGCAAGTTCTTAAGCCTAAGGGAGAAGCTCGAGTTCCTTTACCTAACGCCTTACTACCTGAACAGCTTCTTCTTCGTTGTCGGAACCGTTGCATGGCTTACGGCGGAGTTTCTAGGCGCAAAAATACCTTTCTGGACACAGCTGTTGGGATGGTCTCTTCTGTTCACGAACCTCATAGCCGTCCCTTTGGTCAACTTGACAGGTCTGTTCTTAGAGTATAGGGCCTCGAGACACTGGACGGGCGCTTTATTCTTCATACCTCTCATGCATTCCCTAGCCATCCCACAGGCGATAGCGGCTTTCAAAGGGCTTGTGGAGAGGAGGGAGTCGGCTTGGTTCAGGACGTTCAAAACAGGTAAGGTCACCGAGTCTGCCCTGTTCCTGCGTCTTAGAAGGCTCATCCACAGAGACAGAAAGACGAGGAGGGTAAACAAAGGCCTTTGGAGCATTCTGATAGTGCTGCCGTTCTTGCTTGCCGCTGTCCGGTTGGGTCAGTCAAGCGTTCTTCCAGGATCACAGTATGCGGCGGTTTTGCTTGCGGCGTCGGGGGCTGCTGCGCTTTACCTTCTTGCTGGGAGAAAAGCATCGCAAACGCAGGTTGCGTTGTACAAGACGGTGGCGCTGGCTGCAACAACGCTGTTTCTGACTACGCTCGTCCTAACCACGCCTGCACAAGCCTATCCACCACCCCCGGACCCGTGCATAGACCCCGGCGGCTGCTGGGATGACATCGACATCCCAGAGAACACCCTGTTGGTTGCCGCAACGCCCGCGCTGTTGATCCTTTACTACGTAATCGCGAACAGGAGAAAAAAATAGAGTACTCGAACCGTAACTCATCAGACTGTTGAGAAGAGGTCGTCCAAGACCGCGGCGTGTTATTGGGGTTTTTCGTCGGCCACGTAGCGTTCGCAGACGGTTTTCTCCACACGGGTGTCAAACCCGGAAACCGCAAGCAACGCCCGCCCACGCGCCTAGGGTGTCCCAAAACCTTTCTCAACACAGCCTTCAAACAGCCGAAGCTGCACAATCCTGCCAAAGGTTTTATCATGGAGCACGTAACTGGTTTTCATGATTTCCGAAATCGATGATTTGATGGCTAAAGCGGGTTTTGAGGCGCTCTTGGTTATAGGGGATTCAACAGCGTCATCTCCGGAGCTGATGTATTTCGTCAGAACACCGATCCCGCGCGGAGGCCTCTATTTGAAAAGGAGAGGGGCTGAGCCTTTGCTTGTTGTGAGCAGCCTCGACATGGGTTGTGCCCGTCGCGGGTCGGTGTCCAACATCAAGACATACTCGGACTACGGTCTCAGGGAGCTGCAGAGAAGACATGGGCCGGGCCGTGGTTGGGCTGAAATGGTTTCGACGATTCTTGCCCGAGAGGGGGTTAGGGGAAACGTTGCGCTAGCTGGTAGAACAGACATCCTCTCCGCCACACATTTGGCGGACCTGCTGAGAAGGAATGGGTTCAAGGTTACTGGAATGGCAAAACCCACGTTCGTTGACGCGTGTAGAAGGAGAAAAGACGGCTGGGAGATTGAAACCATCAAGAGGGTTGGAGACAAGACGGTTTCAGTCGTGCAAAAGCTTGAGAAGCTGCTGGAGGAGTCTGACGTCCGCACGGGTAAAGTCGTTTATGAGGGAAAACAGCTGACAACGGCCGTCCTCCGGAAACATGTCATGGTTTGGTGTAGCGAGGCTGGCCTCAGCCTACCTGAAGGCTTCATGCTGGCGGCAGGCGCCGAGTCAAGCGACCCACACGCCATGGCGCGGGAGGACAAGCCTCTGACGGAAGGCGAGCCCCTGCTCTTCGACATCTACCCAGCCGACGAAACAGGATACAGATACGACTTCACGCGAACCTACTGCGTTGGACGCGCCAAACCACTTCTCAGGAAGATGTTTGAAGACGTTGCCGCCGCGCAAAAACATGCCTTCGACACCATCAACGCGGGGACGAGATGTGAAACCCCGTTCATCGAGGTCTGTAGGTTTTTCAGAAGAAGGCGCTGGCCAACCCTCCTCGACAGGGACGTGAAAGACAAAGGCTTCATACACGGGCTTGGACACGGCGTCGGCTTGACGATCGGCGAAGAACCATACCTAACCCGTTTTTCAACGACACCCCTGTCGTCGGGCGAAGTGGTTACGGTGGAGCCGGGGCTTTATGTCCCGGGTTTCGGCGGCGTCAGGCTGGAGGACGTCGTCGTCGTGGACGGAGGCAAGGCCGTTGTTCTTGCGGAGCACAGAAAGGTGCTCGAGCTCTAACGTATATAAAGCCATAAACTGTATGCGACAAGCCCGCCGTAGAAAGATGTGACAAGGTTGACCAACTCGTTGTTGACAAGCTTACTGCCCGAAAGGTAGGTCGTCGGCTTTCCGCAGTGCCTCTTAACCTCAACTGTTCTCCCGCACTCACCGCAGCGATACCGGGACTGAAACAGGCCGCCGAACACGCTGTCGAACAAACTGCCCGTAAACCCTGAAACAACCGAAAGCACAACAAGAACCGTCAGAGAGACACCTTCGCCGAAAACAAGGCCGTAAAAATACGTCCCCCCAGCCAAGACAAGGCCTGTCAAAAGCCCTGCAAGAAGCCCGGAAAAGCTTACCGCCCCCGGCGTGCCGGGGCTGGCTGGCTTCAAAGACGTTATCATGCGTGGCGGTGTTTTTGACAGAAGGCCTATCTCGGTGGACATGGTGTCGGAGAAGACCGCCGACACAGAACCGATGTATGCTGCCAGGGTTGGAGTGCTGTCGGCTTGGAAAATATAGCTGAACAAAATTATCAGAGCCGCGCCAGACCCGTTGGCTAAAACGTTCGACCAACTTCTAACTCCCCGCCCCGCTTCACCATACTTCTGATGATAGCGGTATTTCGTAGCGAATCCTGCCACGACAAAAAATATCAAAAGCATTAGAAAGAAAATCCTGCCGCCGAGAACGTATATGCAGTAGCCTATCAAAACAGCTGCGCCAACTCCCTTAACGTCAAGCAGACGTCCGCCGAGAGCCACCAGCCCCACCGCTCCGATAACCAGCGTAGCCTCGAAAACCCTATCCAGCAATCCACCTCACTCCCAGACCATTCTGCTTACTATGTCCTCAGCCGACTCGGTGAACTGCGTTCTCGTGCTCAAATCGCGTAAAGTAACTTTCCTCTCTTCTTTCTCTCTATCACCTATTATCACAAGGTATCGGATTCCCCTGTTGAATGTGTTTTCGATGACGTCGGATAACCGTTTGCGGGAGACGTCGAAGAGGACGGAAAAACCTTTCTTTCTCAAGAAGTCTGCTACGTGAAGGCCGTAGCCCCTTGCCCCGTCGCTTACGACAGAAACAACAACGTCATGTTTCTCCGTGTAGTTGGCTGACCTCTCAGACAGATAAATCTGTATTCGGGTTATGCCTATCGCGCACCCCACCGCAGGCATCGGGCTTCCTCCGAAAAGCTCGACAAGCCCGTCATACCTACCGCCGCCGTTGAACGCCAGCTCCTCCCCCGCAACCCTTTGCTCGAAAACCATGCCCGTATAGTATTCAAGACCTCGGGCGAACCCCAGGTCTACCTCCAGTTTGAGGTCGGGGTCTGTTTCAAGAAGAATGTCAACTATCTGCCGAAGGTTTTCGAGCGATTCTGAAGCTTCTGTCCAAGAGGATACGAGGTCGGCTGCTTTTCCAACAACCTCTCGCCCGCCTTTGTGTTCGGCGAGTTTCTTCAACGTTTGCACCGTGTCGTTGGAGAGATGTTGTGAAACCATCGTGTACGCCTGTTCGTTAAGCCCTCTGTCGAGCATCGAGAGAAAGCTGTCCTGAAGCTTTTCATCCAACTCCGCCAGCATCCCCCGCATAACCCCAACATGCCCGATTCTGAAGACAAACGGAGCCAGGCCAAGCTTCATGAAAACGTCCCTGCTGGCAAGTATTATCTCAGCGTCGCTTGATGGGTCTTTGCTTCCAAAGAGCTCGAAGCCACCGTGCCAGAACCTCCGCCGCCGACCCCACTGAGGCTCGTCGTAGCGATAGCAGTCGGCGATGTATCCGAGCCTGATTGGTGTGGGGCGTTTTGAAAGTTTTGAGGCGACAAGCCTCGCCACAGAGGCGGTCACCTCAGGCCTGAGAACAAGCTTCCTCCCATGCGGGTCCGTGAAGACAAACATCCTATGCCTTATTTCATCGCCTGACTTGGCTTCAAAAAGCTCCAAGTACTCCAGGGTCGGCGTCTCAACCTCCTCGTATCCGTAAAGCCTGTAAACCTCCCTTATGACGTTCACAACCCGCTGTTTGACGGCGAACTCTTCGGGGAGAAGGTCGTCCATGCCCCTCGGCGTCTCAAACCTCAACACAAGCACCTCAAAATAGCCTTTAAAAAGCCTATTTAGATGTTTAACGAAAAGCAAGACGCATCGTGCAGCATTTATATTATGGGCCGCGGATTTTGTTGATGTATGGCGTCTAAGAGTTCGTTGTTTGCCGCCGCAGTAATGGCTGTTCTGCTGGCGCTCAACGCCTACCAGCTGTACCTCGTCCAGTCTGAAAACCAGCAGCTCCGTCAAATCATCTCCTCGCTCGCGGCAAGGGCTGAGAGCATGCCTGCGACCGTTGTCCACGAGACAACAACCGTGCTAAGCGTTGTGACCGGCCGTGTCTCAAACTACACCGCGATATACGAGATGGTCAAAGACTCGGTCGTCATGATTAGAGTGTTGGGTCAGGTAGGCTCCGCCGTCGGCTCGGGCTTCGTCTACGACACGGAGGGGCATATCGTCACGAACAATCATGTGGTTGGCGGGGGGAGGGTTTTCCGCGTTGTTTTCAGCGACGGCTCCATGTTTACAGCAAAAGTCGTCGGAACGGACGTTGACAGCGACCTTGCGGTGCTGAAGATTGAAAACCCGCCCCAAGGTCTCAAACCCCTCAAGCTCGGAGATTCTTCAGCCCTCAAGATAGGCGAGGAGGTTATAGCGATAGGCAACCCGTTCGGGCTTGAGGGAACTTTGACGACAGGGGTTGTAAGCCAAAAGGGTAGGCTGCTGCCCACGGGCAGGGGTTTTTCCATACCAGGCGTGATACAGACCGACGCGGCCATCAACCCAGGTAACTCGGGCGGGCCTCTGCTCAACCTGAGGGGAGAAGTGGTTGGCGTCAACACAGCCATAGAGCCGTCGGGCGTTGGAATAGGTTACGCCGTGCCTTCATCCATAGTTGCCCGTGTTGTTCCAGAGCTCATCCAGAAAGGCTCGTACAAAAGGAGCTGGATGGGGATATCCGCGACAACCTTGGACATGGATATAGCTGCTGCCATGGGGGCCAAAGTTCAGAAGGGCGTACTCATCGTCGACGTTACTGCTAACGGCCCTGCTCATAAAGCAGGGTTGCGGGGCGGTGACAGAAACGTGGTTGTTAACGGAGTTCCCGTAAGGGTAGGCGGAGACATAATCACAGCCGTCGACGGAACACCCGTAAATTCCATGGACGACTTCTTGCTGTACATGGAAGAGAAAACGTCTCCTGGCCAGACGATAACCTTAACCATTTTCAGAGGCGGCGAGACGTTGAACATACAGGTTACTTTAGGCGTCAGACCTTAAGCTCGAAACAGTCCACGGCATGTCCATACTGTTGTTGGAAACCTTGGATGAAAGCCAGCGTCTCTGAGCTTGACGACAGCAGCCGTGTTACGCAATCATTTCAGAGAGGTGTATGTTCTTCACAGAGCCGCGAAGGCTCTCCGAACAGGTCAGTCTCATCACCGGATTTTTAAGGTTGGCGCCTTTATTTAAGGGGTCACGGTGAAGTACATACGTCTGTTATTCTTCCCTTTGTTCTCCAGCTTTGTTACAGCTATTTTTCCAACCTCAGACGTGTTTTTGACGTGGGGGCCTCCGTCCGCCTGCACGTCGATTTTCCCTATCTCGACTATCCGCAGGATGGGGATGTCAGGCGGTAGACGGCCTGCAAGCTTAACGAGACCCGGCGTCGAAAGCACTCTATCCCTCTCCATGTAGTAAACCTTAACCTCATGCCCTTCCGCTAAACGTCTGTTTGCTTCATCCACGCACTCCTCCATCACAGCTCTGTCGAAAGCCTCGAGACTGAAGTCTACACGGCCCGAGTCGTGGGAGATGTTGTTGCCCGTTATGAGGGCGTTTGTCTTCTCAACCATCGTTGCTGCGAGGACATGCAGACCGGTATGCATACGCATCATCCTGTATCGTTTCTGCCAGTCCAGCAACCCCGTCACTTCCACGCCGGCTGGCGGCATGTCACCTTCCACACGATGTATAACGCCTTCGTCTCCGAAAACAACCTCGACCACCTTCGCCTCGCCGGCTTCATACCTGACCACGCCGACGTCGGAAACAAGCCCCCCACCCCTCGGGTGGAAAGCAGTCCTGTCCAAAACTATGCCGTTCTCAGCCGCACGCAGCACAGACGCTTTAAACTCTCTGACATAAGAGTCGTCAAGATATAGAAGCTCTGTCTGGCCGTGTTTCACAGCTATGTCAGCCATTTGGCTGGCTTAAAGATTTGCGGAGCATGACGAAGACCATCTCGGCCTCGAAGGCCGTCGTGTTCCTGCTAAGGTTCAAACACTGAACGTTGAACCTAACCAAACCCCTGTCGCCCGTCTTTGTCTCTCTCACCTCAGAGACAACGGCCCTCGCCATAATTACATCGCCCGCATGGGTGGGCGATTTGAACGCCAGCTTGTCGATTCCGGCAAGCGCTATAATGTGGTCGAAGATGCCTGTCTGGTAGAGAAGGCCTATCGCGAAGGATATGACGAGGGCTCCGGGGGCTAGACGTGTTGGGAAACCTCTCTCACGTGCATACTGTTCGTTCAGGAAGAGGGGGTTGACCGCCCAGGTGAAAGAGGTGAAAAGCTCGATGTCAGTAGGTGTCACGGTGCGGCTGGTCGTCTTAAACTCCTGCCCAAGCTTGAAATCCTCGTAAAACATGCCTATCTCGGCCAGTTTCTGTCCAATTCCCTCTCCGCGTTCTCAACGGCCGCCAGCACATCTACCCCTAACCCGAGCGACTTCAAGGTCATGCCCAACGCAAAGATTGTGCTGACTATTTTGTCCTTCGATATCAAGCCTACGTTGGAGATTCTGAACATTTTTCCCTTGTAATGCGCCAGACCTCCTGCTATCTGTATGCCGTAGTTTTTCCGCATGCTTTCACGTATAGCCGCGTCCGTAAGCCCCGCCGGCACATGCATCGCAGCAACTATCGGAGATTCAAAGCCTCTGGCTGCGTAGAACTCTAGGTTGTAGGTTTTGAGGCCGGCGTAGAGGCCTGCGGCTCCTGCGGCGTGGCGGGCAAGCCATCTTTCATAACCATACTCTAGGATTATTTTCAGAGCCTCGTCTAACGCCCAGAAAAGGGATATCGCAGGGGTGAAGGGCGTCTCCCATCTCTCAAGAAAGCTTCTGTATTTGACGAGGTCGAAATACGGCGGCCTTATCTTCTTCCTCTCAATCTTCTCCCAAGCCTTCTCAGAAGCCGTCACCATAGCCAGCCCGGGCGGTGCTCCGAGGCATTTCTGCGTTCCCGCAACACAGAAATCTATTCCTACCTCGTCTACCGAAACCCTCACGCCGCCTATCGCGGTTACTGCGTCAACGACAAGCAGCGCTCCATGCTCATGGCATATCCTAGCTATTTCCTTGACGTTCTGAGATATGATTCCTGTCGAGGTTTCGTTGTATGGGAATCCTACGATGCTGACGTCTGGGTTTTGCTCCAGAAGCTTTTTGACGGCTTCTGGGTTAGGGCCCTGTCCGTTGTCGAGCCACGCTCTTACCACCGAGGCTCCGTAGGCTTCGAATGCGTCGGCCATCCTTTCAGCGAACAAGCCAGCCGTCGGAATCAAAACCTTATCCCCTGGAGCTGTAAGGTTTGCAGCAGCAGCCTCCACACCACCCGTCCCCGAACACGTCAACACGTAAACGTTTGACCGTGTTTCAAAAATTTTCTTCAGGTTTTCAACCAGTCCACGCATAAGCTCCCTAAAATCTTCTGAACGATGGTCTATCATCTGCCTCGCCATGGCACGTATAACACGTTCGTGAACTTCTGTAGGACCAGGTATCATTAAAAGCAAGACAAACCTACCCCATACCACGCCTATCCGCTATTTCTTAAGTCTATTTTCTCGAAAGAAGAGAGTCGAAAGTATAAATATGCGCGAAGCCTTCATGCTGTCGTGAGCCCAAAAGGCTTAAGCCGTGCTGTTGCAGTCCTTGTTGTTCTCCTTATTGTTGCGGGCGGTTTCGCAGCCGTTGGCTGGGTTAGAGAGCCTGTTACAGCCACAGTTTTTAGGACAACCACACTGATGCAGGGAGTACCGGAAACAAGGACGGTAACACAAGTCAGAGAAATGACCACTACAGTCGTATCAACAAGTACGGTGACTGTTACTCCGGCTCCTCCGACGCCGATAAAGATCAGGCTTGCCAGCATAGCCTTTCCAAGCTACATGCTATTCTTACAGCTGATAGTTCAAGCGAAAAGGTTTGACCTCAAGCATGGGCTGGATGTTACATGGGTGCCCCAGCCTACTATAGCAGGCTTTTATGCTACAATAAACACAGGAGAGGCGGATGGAATTCCTGGGGGAGGGCCTTTAGTTTTCCAACGCATGTACCTTGAAGGAAGTAAGCTTGTTATAACCAACACGCTTGTGCCCATGTCAGCTGTATACATAGTTACCCTCAACCCGTCAATAACCAGCTTCAGGGATTTGATCGGTAAAAAGTTAGCCATAGACGTTGGAGCGACAGAATTCGTCATACTGAAAACGTATGGTAGAAGAGTTGGAGTTGACATTGAACGCGAAATAACATTAGTTCCTTCAGCCTATCCAATAGCCAGACAAAGGCTTTTAACCGGTGAAGTTGACGCCGCTGTGCTGGTTGAGCCGCACATAGCTTTGGCGCGTGCAGAAAAGCCTGAGATAAAGACTGTCGTAAACTTGAACGACCTGTGGGTCTCGTTGACAGGACAGCCCTTTGCTGTTTATCTTGTCACAGCTCTTACTGAAGATTTTGTTAGAAAGAATCCAGACGCTCCACCAAGGTTAATTGCTATGTTCCAAGAGGTTGAGGACTTTATTGCCAGAAACCCGGCCGAAGCCGACAAAATACTCGCGAAAGGTATGAACATTCCCGAGGGGGTTATGCTGTACGGAATACTTTCTGAAAGGATCCGTTTCAAATCCATTCCCGCATGGACTGATGAGACAAGACCCATCATCGAGAAAATGTTTTCAATAGCTAAGGAGGCCGGTGTGATTGCCGACGTTCCAGGACCAGGGATAATTTACCGTCCATAATTTTTAAAAAGCAGAGACCGCAGATATATTCAGATAAGCCGTGTCGCAGAAAAGCTCTTCCGAGTACGTCGCCGTTAAGCTGGCTAAAGGTGTAGCCGAGAAACGTTATTACCTGATTTCCTTACTAGGTGTGGCAGCGGTATGGGAAGTTGCTTCATGGTTCTTGCCGCCGTACATTTTGCCGAGCTGGGCCCTAGTGTTTAGCTCGCTCATGAGCTTAAACATGTCTCATGCATGGATAACCGTGGCCAGGGTCCTGATCGCGTTAACAGCCGCATTCGCTTGCGGTCTGTGTTTAGCAACTTTGATGTATATCTTTCCCAAGTTTGAGAAATACGCAACACCTATCGTTAACCTGGTGATGGCTGTCCCGGCAATATGTTGGGTCTTGTTCTCGATTCTCTGGTTCAGAGGACAAGAATTACGCATATTTATCGTATTATTCGCAGTATGTCTACCCGGATACGTGATAGACATACTGGATGCGATTAAAAACATACCTTTCAATCTAAGGGAAATGATTCTCTCATTAAGGCCGTCAAAGACCCAGTACATCACGAAGTTAATACTGCCGGCGATCATACCGAACATCCTTACAACTTGGAAGGTAAACCTCGGGTTAGGAATTAGGGTTGTTACCGTTGCGGAGCTGGTAGGCACCTTAACCGGAATAGGTTATGCTTTAAACTTTGCGTTAGGCCAGCAAAGCATTAGAGAGATAACTGCTTGGACAATCGTGTTGGTTTCCTCACTTCTAGCGTTACAGGGAATTGTATACCTTATTGAAAAGAGGCTGCTAAGGTGGCGCAAATGATAGTTGCGGAAACTTTGTCGAAAACGTTCAGCCAGCAAGATGGGGTGGGCTTCAAAGCAATAGACAACCTGTCGCTGACGATATTCAAGGGAGAGAAAGTAGGTATAGTAGGATCAACTGGCTGTGGGAAATCCACTTTTTTGAGGATAGTGCTAGGTGTTGAACAGCCTTCCAGCGGAAAGCTGCTAATCGACGGAAAGGAACCTTATAGACATTACAGCGAATTTAAGGGAAGGATATCGGCAGTGTTTCAGGAAGACCGGCTTCTTCCTTGGCGGACAGCGATTGAAAACGTAGTCATAGGCCTAGAGATAATGGGTGTGGAAAAAAAGACTGCCTTTGAAAAAGCAATGGAATGGTTGAACCGACTTGGCCTGGAAAAGTTTGCTAAAGCTTATCCATCGGAGCTCAGCGGCGGAATGAGGCAAAGAGTTGCCATCGCACGGGCCCTCATCTTAAACCCTGAAATTATACTGTTAGACGAGGCGTTTGGACATCTTGACGAGGTTACTTCAAGGAAGCTCAGAGCTGATTTTTTCAACATACTTAGCGACAGCAAAGCTATCGTGGTCATGGTTACTCATAACCTTGACGAGGCCTTAGAAAGCGTTGACAGAATAGTAGTCTTCGGCAAGCCAGCTAAGGTGTTAGGCGATTTCAAAACTGACGAATACCAGCGGCCTAGGTTAAAGAAGCTGATTCAACATTTGATCGAGACCAACAAGCCTTTCAACTTGGTGCAGTCCGGCTTAGGCAAGGTTTAAACTCGAGACGGTGTGGTTTGTTGTATGCTTGCCTATGCTGAAAGATACCGTGTTGTCGGTAAATCCATCCCCAAAGTAGACGGAGGGCTAAAGGTTACGGGAGCGGCTAGGTACCTAGACGACATAGAGCTCCCCAACATGCTTTATGGAAAGATTCTGCACAGCCGCTACCCGCATGCCAGAATACTTAGAATAAACACTGAGAAAGCTTGGAGGGTTCCAGGGGTCAGAGCTGTCATAACCGGCTTGGACACGGTCTTCAACAACATGGGAATTTTGAAAGACCAGCCTCCGCTCAAGTTTGATAAGGTCAGGTCCGTCAGGGATGAGGTGGCTGCGGTGGCTGCTGAAACGCCTGAAGCCGCCATGGAGGCTGTCGACAATATTGAGGTGGAGTACCAGCCGTTGGAAGGCGTTTTCGACCCTGAGGAGGCTCTCAAGCCAGGCGCCCCGCTCATCCATGAGGAGCGGGGAAGCAACGTCGTCGACCTTCGATTCAGCTTCTCAACCTCCGGAGAGGAAAAGTTCTCGGAAATTTTCGAAAAAGCAGATGCGGTGGTCGAGGACAGATACCAAGTCCATTACGTGAACGCCTCACCCCTCGGAACCATGGGCTGCATAGCCCACTACAACGACCTAGGCGAGCTGACGGTTTACACGAACACTCAAGCACCCTTCCTCTACAGGTATGAACTGTCTAAAGTCATCGGCATCAACCCGACACGTATAAGGGTCATACAGCCTGAGATAGGGGGCTCGTTTGGAAGAGGGATGGACATCTACCCGATAGACCCGATCACAGCAGCTCTCTCGATAAAAACTAGAAGACCCGTCAAGATAATCTTCACCCGTGAGGAGGAGCTTCAATACGCGCCCCCACGCCAGCCAGCCATATTTTACATCAAGACGGCGGCGAACAGGGATGGCAGGCTTCTCGCCAGAGATACACGCGTAATTCTCGATGCGGGAGCCTATGTCTCATGGGGTCCTTTCGACGGCAGAGTCATGATGGCGACGAACAGCGGGCTTTACGAGGTTCCTGAAGTGAGGTTCCAAGCTACAGTGGTTTACACGAACAACCCGTACACTGGAACGCAAAGGGGTGCGGGAAACCCGCAGATAACCTTCGCCATCGAGCAGCAGATGGATATGCTGGCCGAGGAGCTGGGAATGGACCCGGTCGAATTCAGGATGGTCAACGCCAACAAGCCGAACACGGTAACGCCGCAAGGCATGAGGATAACAACATGCGAGCTTAGAGAATGTTTGCGTAAAGCCGCGGAAGAAATAGGCTGGAAAGGTAGGAAGAAAGCAGGCCCGAACAGGGGAATAGGCTTTGCTTCTTTCTTCCACGTCGGCGGGGGCGCGAGGGTTTACAGGTCCGACGGCTGCGGCACCATACTCACCGTCGACGACTTCGGCCTCGTCACAGTAATCACCGGATCGACAGACCTAGGAACAGGCTCCGACACAGCAATCGCCCAGATAGTAGCCGAAGAGCTGGGCGTTCCGATAAAAAACATCCGCGTCGTCAACGACGATGCATCCATAAGGCCATGGGATGTTGGGACGCATGCCAGCAGGGCCACGTTCGTCGCCGGAAACTCGGCTCTGCTCGCAGCCAGGAAAGCCAAGCAGATGATACTGGCTGCGGCGGCCGAGGAGCTTGACGTGGATGTGTCAGAGCTTGTTGTCGAAAGAGGAGTCATATACTCTAAGGAGAACCCGTCGAAGAGGATTGGGCTTGACAAGGCGGTTAGAAGGCTGCACTTCAAGTCGGGAGGCAGCGTCGTTGTCGTTTCAGCTTATTATGACCCGCCAACCGAGATGCAGGATGAGCGATGGATGGGCAACCTTTCCGCAGCTTATTCCTTCGGCGTTCAAGCTGCCCTCGTCGAGGTGGAGCCTGAAACAGGCGTTGTCAAGGTTTTGAAGATAGTTTCCGTGCATGACTCTGGACGGATAATCAACCCCGCCGCGGCAGAGGGGCAGGTTCACGGCGGCGTCGTGATGGGGCTTGGATACACCCTTTACGAGGAGATGGTTCTCGAGCGGGGGAGGGTGATTAACGCGTCGCTGGCCGACTACCTGCTTCCAACCGCCTCTGAGCTGCCTGTCGTCAAGGCAGTTTTCATCGAGAACCCGGACCCGGCAGGCCCGTTTGGCGCAAAAGGAATCGGCGAAACGGGGTGCATTCCAACGGCCGCCGCCATCGCCAACGCCGTCTACGACGCCGTAGGAAAGAGGGTTAAAAGCCTGCCTATAAAGCCTGAGAAGCTTCTTTCGGCTGTTTGATTGTTGTTGCTTAAGCTTTAAAAGGCGGCATAACGGCGTTATAACCGGTTGCCGAACCAAACCCCCCTCGAAATAGACTACAGCAAATACGACTTCAAAGACCCCGAGCTTTACGTTTACAAATCCAAGCCGGGTTTGTCCCAGCAGGTTGTCGAGGAGATTTCTAGGCAGAAGGATGAGCCGGAGTGGCTGAGACGCTTCAGGCTGAAATCGCTAGAGATCTTCTTGAGAAAGCCGATGCCGTTGTGGGGCGCCGACCTCAAAAACGTCGACTTTGACAGGATCCATTACTACATCAAACCGAGCGACAGAAAAGCCAGAAGCTGGGACGACGTACCCGAATACATCAAAAAGACCTTCGACAGGCTTGGAATCCCAGAGGCCGAGAGAAAGTTTCTCGCAGGAGTGGGTGCTCAGTATGAATCCGAGGTCGTCTACCATAACCTCCAGAAAGAGCTGGAGAAGAAAGGCGTGATATTTGTTGACCCAGACACCGCCTTCAAAGAGTACGCCGACATATTCAAGCCCTACTTCGGGAAAGTCGTGCCCCCCGAGGATAACAAGTTCGCAGCACTCAACAGCGCCGTCTTCAGCGGCGGAAGCTTCATCTACGTCCCCGAAGGCGTGGAAATCCAATACCCGCTCCAAGCCTACTTCAGAATCAACGCAGCCAACGTCGGCCAGTTCGAAAGAACCCTCATCATAGCCGAGCCTCACAGCAGGGTACATTATGTAGAGGGGTGCACCGCCCCGATTTACTCAACATCCTCGCTTCACACGGCTGTGGTGGAGATTATTGCCAAGAAAGGTGCGTACGTGAGATACACTACCCTCCAGAACTGGAGCTCAGATGTTTACAACCTCGTCACCAAACGCGCCCACGCCTACGAGGAGGCAACCGTTGAATGGGTTGACGCAAACATAGGCTGCTTGGACCCCGACACCCTAGTTTACATGAACAACGATATAAAACGCATAAGAGATGTGGAAGTAGGGGATACCGTCTACACTTTAGGGTCCGACCTGAAGATAAAGTCTTCAAGAGTGGTTGGGAAAAAAGTCAACCCTCCCAGGCCCGTGTACAGGCTGGTTACAGCCAACTACAGGCATGTTATAGCCACCGACAATCATCCTTTCCTGCTTCTGAAGAAGGAGGGAAAGTTCTACAAACTGTCGTGGACAATGCTCAAAGATATCAAAGTCGGTGACCTAATAGCCGTTGTAGGAAGAATTCCAGATAACGGAAAGTCTCACAAGATATTCTTCAAGCCCGGTGAAAAAGGCAAAACAATTTCATGGCCTTCCGAGACGACGGAAGAGCTGTTGTGGCTGATAGGGTTCTACCTAGGTGACGGCTACATGGATGGGGATACACGCATAAATTTCGCCGTCCCAAAGGATGACGCTTCATCTGAAAAGGTCGAAAAGCTGCTCAGAGACCTGTTTAACGTAAAGCCGACAAGACGAGGGGTTGTGTTACGGGTTAACTCCGTAAACTTGGTCAGGTTCTTTACCTCGTTGGGGCTTGCGGGGAAGGCCCGTGGGAAGAGAATCCCAGGCTGGGTGTTCAAACTTCCGCATCAGCAAAAGAAGGCCCTCATAGATGGCTACATAGCAGCTGACGGATATAAGAGAGATGGACACAGAAACATAAGCGTATGCAGTTCCAACAAAAAGCTGCTTGAAGACTTGAAAACGCTTGCAATATCATGTGGTTTAAACCCGCTCAAAATAAGCAGGTGGCGTAGACGTGAGAGGAAACCTCTAGGTAAAAAGTTAAAGACATACACCCATTATTTCCTTTACTTCAGCGATATCATACCCGATTCGGAAATATACTTTGTTCCCGTGAAGTCTATTGAGCCCGCTGGAACAAGGATAACCTACGACATCGAGGTGGATGGGACAGCCAATTTTATCGCTCAGGGGTTGATAGTACATAACAGCAAGGTGACGATGAAGTACCCAAGCGTTTATCTTCTGGGGCGCGGCGCTAAAGCGGACATTCTCTCAGTTGCTTTCGCCGGGAGAGGACAGCATCAAGACACAGGGGCCAAGGCTGTACATCTAGCTCCCGACACCACGTCGAGGATAACGTCAAAATCTGTCTGCAAAGACGGTGGCAGGACATCTTACAGGGGTCTTCTCCACGTGGCTAAGGGTGCTAAGCGTGTAAAGTCGAGCGTCAGATGCGACGCCCTGATACTGGACGACATATCCAGAACCGACACCTATCCCTACAACGATATCAACGAGGAGGATACGACCGCAACCCACGAAGCCACTGTGGGCAAGATAGGCGAGGAACAGCTCTTCTATCTTATGAGCAGAGGACTGACCGAGCAGGAGGCGCTCAACATGATAGTGCTTGGGTTCCTCGAGCCTTTCACCAAAACGCTTCCGATGGAGTATGCTGTCGAGTTTAACAGGTTGATAGAGCTTGAGATGTCCGGCTCCGTAGGCTAGGCTCCAAACCACTTAATAACCGCAACCAACGATTATCTTTCGTAAGGGTTTGCAATTCCAAGACTACAGCAAGGCACTGCAGTTTCATGAAAAAACCAAGCACAGCTACATCAGCGTAAGGACTGATTTCCACAGGCTCGACTGGGCGAACAAACCTCATCCGTTCAAGATATACGAAGGTCTTCCGACGATACCGCTGCCAAAAGACATTCCGAAACCAGGGCTGGATGCTTTGAGGTGCCTGTACGAGGTTAGCAGGGCGAGGGATGGATGCTTAGACATGCATGCGCTTGCGTCGCTACTGTACTTTACGGGCGGGATAACTAGGGTTTTCCGTTTTCCTGACGGCGCCCACTATTTCAGGGCTGCGCCCGCCACCGGAGCGCTCTATCCCACGGAGCTTTATGTTGTCGCCGGCGACGTCAACGGGCTTCCAGAAGGGGTTTACCACTTCAGCCCATACAGCTTCAAACTGACGGTTCTGAGGGCTGGAGACCTCCGAGATTTTCTCGCTAAGTATTCGGATGAAGACGTCGGAAAATTCCAAGCCTCACTGGTTTTCACCTCCATCGGATGGCGGAACGCTTGGAAGTACCGTGAACGGTCGTATAGACACTGGTTTTGGGACTCGGGTGTTATGGTTGCGAACCTATTGGCTGTCTGCGCGGCTTTCAGGCTCGACACACGTGTTGTTTCAGGGTTTGTCGACAATGAGGTAAACAGGCTGTTGGCCGTCGACGGTGTGAAGGAGGCTGCGATAATAGTTGTTCCGCTGGGCCGTTCGCATAAAAAACCTGTCGAAGCAGTTGATGTCGCAAATCTCGCACCAAGCGTCAAACCTATTTCGAAAAGAGAGCATACTTACAGTCTTGTCGAGGAAATCCACAGAGCATCATGCATAAACAGCGTCGAGGAGTTGCAGCGCTGGAAACAGGCAGCTATCTCAGCTCCATCCTCGGCTGAAAGGGCTGAAGAAACCGTAGCGATCAAACCAGTTGAACAAGCGGGAGCCCAGCTTTGGCAGGTCATTCTCAGACGCGGCTCCACAAGACGGTTTAACAGACAGCCCATAACCTTCACGCAGCTGTCCACGATACTTAAGGCGGCGTCATCAACGTTTGCAGCCGACTTTACCAACCCTCTGACAAACATCTACCTCATCGTCAACGCAGTTGACGGGCTCAGGCCTGGAGCTTACTATTTCGACGGCGTGGGTTTGAAGCTTTTGAAGGCCGGGGAATTTAGGAGTGTGAGCGGCTATCTCTGCCTCGAACAGGAGCTGGGCAGCGACGCGGCCGCCGTGCTGTTTATTATGACGCCGTTGGAGAAGGTTCTTCAACGTTTGGGAAACCGTGGATACAGGGTTGTCCAGCTCGAGGGAGGGATAAGAGCTGGGCTGGCGTATCTAGCGGCTTACGCCGTCGGCGCCGGCGCAACAGGCTTGACCTTCTACGACGATGATGTGAGAGAGTTTTTCTCACCCCACGCAGGGGATAAGGAAAACGTCATCGTGGTGGCCGTTGGCAACCCTGCGTACAAGGCTAAGCCGGGCAGGATGATGCTCGGCGTTGAGGAAACGGGCAACGATTAATATAATCGGAGGAACCATTCGGCTGGGATGCTTGCGGCGCTTCAGCAGTCGGTGGAGTGCAACGTCTGCGGCGAAGGCAGGGTTGTCTACCACAGGGTCTACTCCGGTGAAAAGCTTTGCAGAAAATGTTTCGTCAAAACATTTGTGAAACGGGTTAGGCGGACGATCGCGCGCTACGGGCTTTTGAGGAAGGATGACCGAATAGCCGTGGCTGTCTCCGGCGGCAAAGACAGCATCTCCCTTCTCCATGTGTTGAAGAAGATAGAGTCTGGCTTTCCTAAGGCTGAGCTTTTCGCGGTAACGGTTGACGAGGGGATTGAAGGCTACAGGGATGAGGCTTTGGAGCTCGTCAGCCAGACAGCGGCCCGGCTCGGCGTACCGCTGGTCAAAACATCTTTCGAGGAAATATACGGTGTAACTCTGTCTGAGCTGGTTTCAAGTCCGTTGTTTAAGCAGAGCGGTTTGGCGGCTTGCAGCGTGTGCGGTCCTCTCAGAAGGAGGGCGATAAACATCGCTGCCAAGCGGTTCGGCGCCACGGTGGTTGCGACCGCCCATACGTTAGACGACATAGTGCAGACGTACATGCTGAAGGTTTTGAGGGGCGAGTTGGGAGACTATGAAGTTGGTTTAAGGTCAGAAGGTCCTGCGATACCGCGTGTCGCACCTTTCCGCCTCACCCCTGAAAGAGAGGTTGTCTTCTACGCGTATACAACAGGCATTCCCTTCCAAACCCATGTCTGTCCAAATGCTTCAAACACTATGCGCAGCCCGATTAGAAGATTCTTGGCGGAGTTCGAGGAGAAGCATCCAGGCTCGCTGTTCGCAGCGCTAAAAAGCTTCGAAAGAGTATCCAGCCAAAACGTGAAAAGCCTTCGTTTCTGCAAACACTGTGGAGAACCTACAAGCCGCGAGACCTGCAGGGTCTGCGAGCTAATACATACCCTAACAACAGCTTAAGAGCAGCCTTGCCTGAAGATGTTATGGCAAGGGTTGGGTGAGGTAGAGTTTCTTAAGAGAAGGGCTTTGGCCTTCTTGGCTGACGCGCAAACTGACTATGAGAGAGGGGAGTATGACCTCGTGCTATTTCATGTGGAGCAGTTTATGCAGCTCTATCTCAAGCATTTGCTTTACAGACGGTTAGGCGATTTCCCTAGAACTCATTCGCCGCTGGAGCTGTTTAAACAGTTGTCCAAAGCATATGACTCGACGGCTGTAGCCGAGTTCTACCGAAGTAACATGGAGATGCTTGTCCTGCTTGAGGAATCCTACATATCATCCAGGTACTTGCCTAGAAGCTATGGGAGGGATATAGCTGAGAGAGTGCTCGGTTTTTCCACACGGCTCAAGGAGATGTTTGAATGGCTGGAAAAGACCTGATTGATGTGTTGCTGGAGATTAGGGCTGAGAAGCGGCGTTGCTATGAAAAGGTGTGGGAGTATGCTAGGTTGATAAGAGATGTGGCGAGACGCCGTGACCCCTCAGCCAGAGTGCTCCTTTTCGGAAGCTTCGTCAAAGGCTCTATGCGGCCTGACAGCGACATAGACGTTTTGGTCATAACCGATGAGGCAGCTCTCCTAGATAGGAGGCTTGGCCTGAGGGTGGAGATTGTTAGGGAGATAGGGGAGGCGACACCTTTCCAGCTCCATGTTGTGACGCCCGCCGAGTATGACAGATGGTATAAACGGTTCGTAGACAGGTGGGTTGAGGTATAACAAGCCTCATAGTTGGAAGAAGCCGAAGAAGCTGTATGTCATGGCTATGTTTGAGACCAGCAGGCCCAAGCAGAGCAAGGCCGCTGCGTTGACGAGCCCAGCTATCTTCCGCGGGTTTTTGACATATTTTTCCAACACGGCTTTGAAGACTATGCTGCCGTCGAGCATGTATATGGGTAGCATGTTGAAGACAGCTACGCCTATTGAGACGAGCTGAAGCCAGTAAAGCGTTCTGTAGAAGGTGTAGGCGGATGAGGGGTTAAGCCCTTCGAGACGTGGTTTAAAAAAAGCATCGACCTGAGACACGCCGAGGCCTCTTATTACGGAGCCTAATGGTATTTCACGGCCTCTTACCTCGGGGTTTGTCTGAAAGACGTATTCTTTTTCGAGCGTCTTGACCGTTAGAACCTCGGATATGGTTAGCGTGAAGGCCCTTACGGTGTAGCTGTTTACGGGGACGTCGTCTACGCTGACCAAAACCTCGTTCACGGGTATTCGCGAGTCTTCGTCAACCTGGAGGGCTATGAGCCCAGCCTCTTGAGGAACAAAGAACATGAAAACCGCAAGCACGGTCAGCAGGCCGACCGCCAAGTTTGCGAAGGAGCCCACGGCGGCCACGCGCATCCTCACACCCGGCTCAGCGGACTTGAACGCCTGCTCGTCAGGCTCGACGAACCCGCCTGGAACGATGAAGACCAGGAATATTCCAGCGGATTTGACGGGCAGTCCTTCCCGCCTGGCTATGATGCCGTGGAGGCCTTCGTGGGTTATCAGCACGACTGCGAAGGCGATGAACAGGTATGGCAGGTTTTCGAGACGTATCGTGACGCCTACGATTAACGGGATTACTATGTTCTGTCCGCCGACCTGCTCGGGTCTAAAGAGGTAGGTGGCTAGGTTTGTGGCGAGGATGTAGACGGCGAAGGCCATCAGCCCAAACCCTGTGGCCACGGCGGCACGGGCGACCGCGTCCCAGAAACGCGGCAGCCGCTGCGTCACCCTGTCCAGAGGCCTGGCCACATCCATGCTCTTCACTATCAGCAGGAGAGGGTAGAGTGTGATTGAGAATCTCTTGGTTGACTGGAAGCTTCCCGCTCCAGCCTCGGCGGGTTCTGATGGTTTTCGACGGATAAACCTGTCAGCTAGGAACACGACAACCCAAGCCACGGCCAGAGCGGCTAAGACGAGCTCGACAGCCACCATTAACCAAAGTCGTTTACACCCATATAAGTAGATTGTCGGAACGTCGTGAAGTCGCTCCGGAAGCATTCCTCAACGAGGTTGATAGGATGACGGTGAGATACCGTGTGTGAGTACTGTTACATGTCGGTGGGAGTCTGTGATATCTAGATAGGCTACGGCAACGTTTTATACACCCCAGCTATAGATAAGACGACCTAATTGATAACGGGGCTGGAGCTGAAAGGGTTCAGGGGGGTTAGGGAGACTTCGGAGACAATACCTCTAAAACGGTTTAACATACTGATAGGTAGGAACAACTCTGGAAAAA
>JAWBJZ010000009.1:0-37745 GCA_038832005.1 Candidatus Caldarchaeum sp. | reverse complement strand
ACCGGGTTCAACCATCTCGAGAAGCGTTACGACAGTCTCCGGCCTTTCCGTCAGCCTTGCTTGAAGAGCTTTCTTACCGACGAAGTCATGCTTCTCCATGTTTACGGCCCAGGTCAGCCTCGTCTCCAGAGGCGTCTTCGATTCGTCGTAATCCTGTCCCGAAAGAAGGTAGCCCGCCTCGAGCCTGCAAACATCTCTGCAGGCGAGGCCGCATGGCTGCACGCCCTCCGCCACAAACCAATCCCAAACCTTCTGGTACAGGGATGGGCCGCCGCATGAAAAAGTTAGCTCGAAGCCGTCGCCGCCTGTGTAGCCGCTTCTCGTCACAAGAACCTGGCAGCCGTCAGCGGTTTCGAAGCCTCCGCTGAACCATTTATAGGAGGCGAAATCTTTTCTGAAAAACCTAGATACGTATGCGACAGCCTTTGGCCCTTGGACTGCGAACAGAGCTGAGGATTCTGTGAAATCCTCAACCATAACATCCTTGCTGGAATGTTGTCGAAACCAGCTCATCACCCTGTCCCTTGTTACCGCGTTGGAGATTATGATGAAGTTATTTTCGGTGACTTTGAAGACTGTGATGTCGTCGATTATTCCAGCCTGCTCGTTTAGCATGAGCGCATACTTCATCTTTCCCTGTTTCAGCCTCTCGACGTCGGCTGTGAGTATCCGCTGCAGATACTCTGTAGCTGATGCCCCGGAGACCTTGATTCGAGTCATATGGCTTATGTCGAATATGCCGGCATTTTCCCTGACGGCCTTATGTTCCTCTCTAACCGTGGAGAAAGAGATGATGGTTTTCCATCCAGCGAACTCTCCCGCCTCAACGCCGGGCGAGGTAAGGTGGTGTTTGTACAGCGGTATCTCTTTCAGGCTCTCCTCCTCCGGAACACTTTCCACGTCGGCGTTAGGTGCAGCGGATGGGATGCTTTCGCCTCATCAACCCTTCCAACCGATGTGTTGTGGGGCGCTGACCTGACAACTTCAGGCGTGTTGTAGCATTCTTCGATGATTTTAGCAAAAGTCTCAACGTATCTGTCGAGCGTCTCCAGGGACTCGGTCTCTGTCGGCTCGACCATGAACGCCTCTTCGACGATTAGCGGGAAGTAAATCGTTGGCGCATGGAATCCATAGTCCAGAAGACGTTTAGCCACCTCTAAGGCCCCCAGGCCTGTTTCCTTCCTCAGCCGGGAGAGGCTTATCACGAACTCGTGTTTGCGCGGTCGTGAGGGGTCGTATGGCACGGTGACTCCTCGGAGCTTGGACATTTTTGACAGCACGTAGTTTGATGCGGTGACAGCCGTTAATGCAGCCCTCCGCAGCCCCTCTCCACCCATGGAAAGTATGTATGCGTATGCTCTTACGAGAGCTCCGAAGTTTCCGTAGAACATCTTGATGGGTCCGACTCCGTTCTCGCTGTTGGTGACCAGCTCGAACCTGCCGTCACTGCCTTTGACGATTTTCGGAGGTGGCAGGTATTTGGCGAGCTTCGCCACAACGCCAACGGGCCCGGCGCCTGGTCCACCACCTCCATGCGGGGTTGAGAAGGTTTTGTGAAGGTTTAGATGTATGATGTCGAACCCCATGTCGCCAGGTCTTACAACGCCCATTATGGCGTTGAGGTTAGCCCCGTCGTAGTAGAGGAGCGAGTCGTTCGAGTGCATTATCCTGACGATGTCCTCGATATCTTTCTCAAAAAGCCCGAGAGTGTTGGGGTTGGTGAGCATTATTCCTGCAACGTCACTGTCAACCATCTTTTCAAAAGCCTCAAGGTCGATGCATCCGTCGCTCCTTGTCTTAACGACGGCGACGTCGAAACCAGCCATGCTTGCGCTCGCTGGGTTTGTCCCGTGAGCCGAGTCGGGTACAATCAGCTTCCTCCTAGGCCTGCCTTCCCTCTCTGCATGATAGGCTCTCATTATCAGGCAGCCCACAAGCTCACCGTGAGCTCCAGCCGCCGGCGCGAGGCAGAAAGCGTCCATGCCCGTAACCTCCTTCAGCACATTCTCAAGATTGTACATCAGCTCGAGACATCCCTGGACGGTCTCGGGGGGTTGGAGCGGGTGGAGGTTCAAAACCTCGTCGAACGAGGCTATTTGGTTGTTTACGGCTGGGTTGTATTTCATCGTGCAGCTTCCCAGCGGGTAGAAGGTTGTTGAGACGCTGAAGTTCATCTGGCTCAGCCGCATGTAATGGCGGACGACATCAACTTCGGAGACCTCGGGCAGAGGAAGGTCACTTCTAATCAGCTCACTGGGAAGAAGCGCCATCATCTTTTCGCCCGCCAACCTCATCTCCTCGTCTACGCTCGGGGGAACATATCCGTAAACCCCGTTCTTGGATAGCTCGTAAACCAGCTTCTCATCCCAGGAAGCCTGTCTGAACATCAGCCCACCTGTTTCAAACAGCTGACGTATTCGTCAATGTCTTTCCTGCTGTGGATTTCGGTGACGCAGGTGACGATGCCGTCGCCTATGCTGGGAAACTTGTTGAAAAGCCTAACCCCTCCCACGATGTTTCTGTCAAGAAGTTTTTGGAGAACAACGCCGTGGTCAACGCCTGACACGGCGTAGGCAAACTCCATGTAATGAGGTGCGTCCAACAACGGCGCTTTAACATTGCTGAGTCGGGAAAGGCTTTCGATGAAGTAGGCTGTCTTGTCGAATATGTGTCTGGCAAGTTTTCTGATGCCGTTTTTGCCCAGCAGCGAGAGGTAGGCGGCGGCCGCGACAGCGCAAAGCGCTTGATTGGTGCAAATGTTTGAAGTGGCCTTTTCCCTTTTTATGTCCTGCTCCCTGGCCCTCAACACCATCGTGAAAGCTCTCCGCTTGTCTTTCAGCGTCTCGGTCATGCCGACAAGCCGTCCGGGCATGGTGTGAAGGATCTTCCTTTCAAACATGCAGCCTAATATTCCCAGCAAAGGGCCGCCGAAGCTCATCGGAAGCCCGAGAGGCTGGCCCTCACCAACCACTATGTCTGCCCCGTATTCGCCGGGTGGGATGAGGAGGCCGAGCGACGTGGGCTCGGCTCCGACGATGTAGAGCGCTCCTGCATCATGAGTTATCTCGCCCACAGCCTTGACGTTGCGCACAACAGCGCCCAAGAAGCAGGGGTTCTCCACGTATACGGCCGCAGTTTCGCCGTCCACATGTGTTTTGAGAAATTCCTCGTCAACCAATGCGTTGCGGTCCATCGGTGCTTTTACCACCTGCATGCCGAGAGGCTGGACGTATGTGTTGGCGACGTTCAAACGGTCTGGGCAGCAAAAATCAGCTACAACAACCTTCCTTTTCCCAGTATATCTGTAAGCCATGCGGAAGGCTTCCCCCAACGCTGTAGCCCAGTCATACATCGAAGCGTTAACGACGTCAACGCCGTAAAGGTCTGCTGCCAAACTTTGGTATTCGAACAAGGCGGTCAGCATGCCCTGCGAAGCTTCGGGCTGGTACGGCGTGTAGCTTGTGAGAAACTCTGTCCTCGAGACAATTTCTCTCACGGCTGCGGGGATGTAGTGGGGCCAGACGCCTCCGCCGACGAACAATTTGAGACCGCTGCGGTTTTTCCGAAGAGTTTGTCTAATTCTCTCAAACACCTCTTGCTCGGATAGGGGAGGCCCGATGTCAGGCGGCTTCTCCAACATGTATTTTGAGGGGATGTCAGAATAGAGCTGTAAAACGTCGCTTACGCCTATCGACGAGAGCATTTCCTGAACGTCTTTCAGGGTATGGTGTCCCAGGTATGGGAGAACCCTGTCCTCTGCCATGTGCACGTCTAAGCAGGTTAACGCCTGTACTTATACCGATAGTGTTTAAAGCAAAGCACCCCGGACAGGTTATGTGCGACTCGACATCCCCACGATAATACTGAACTTCAAAGCGTTCAGAGAGGCCTTAGGGAACCACGCGCTCGAGCTTGCGAAGACCGCGGAAAAAGTCTCATTGGAGACAGGCGTGCAGGTCGCCGTCTGCCCATGCTTGACCGACCTTCAAAACGTTGTCAACCATGTTTCGATCCCCGTTCTAGCCCAGCACTGCGACCCACATAAGCCAGGTCCTTTCACAGGCTCTGTCGTAGCCGAATCTCTGAAAACAATAGGTGTGGTTGGGTCGTTGCTCAACCACTCTGAGAAGCGTATGAAGCTCTCCGACTTGACGCTGTCTGTCACGAGGCTTCGTGAAAACGGGCTGATATCGGTGGTCTGCGCCGACGATGTCTCAGCCGCCGTCGCCGCTGCAGCGTTGAAACCTGATGCAGTGGCTGTCGAGCCCCCGGAGCTTATCGGCACGGGGATATCGGTGTCGACGGCGAAGCCTGAGGTTGTGTCCGAGGCCGTGGCGAGGGTCAAGACTGCAAACCCCAACGTTGTCGTGCTGTGCGGCGCCGGCGTTTCCACTGCCGAGGATGTGAGGAAGGCGGTTATGCTGGGGGCTGAAGGCGTTCTGCTTTCAACAGCCTATGTCAAAAGCAGGGACCCTGAAAAGCTTTTGAGAGAAATGTGTTTGGCAACAAAAGGTTAGACGAGCTCAAAATCCAGCCTTCTCCCCTCGGCGTCAAAAACATGTATGTCTGTCACGTCTTCGTATGGAGCGGTAAGTATCACCATGATTCTTCCAGTGAAGTTTTGCAGGTCTTCTAGCGAAGGCTCTCCATAGCCAGACGGATGTGAGTGAGCTATTCCGACGTAAGACAGGTCTATGGGAAGGGCGTACGGGTTGAAGGATGAAAAGCCCTCGCCGTAAACCGACTGCGGCGGAAGCGACACCTCCCTAATACGTACTACTCCTTTCTCGACGCTGCCGTGGAGAAGGGCTATGACCTCGTTTGGATGAACCTCGCGGGCCATGGAGAGAAGAAGGCCGGCACAACCCCTTTCGATGACAACCCTCTTCAAAGGCATGCCAGCTATTTCCGAGGCTTTCTCATCCCCTCAACTATGTACTCGACGGAGTCCCCAATGTAGGTTGCGTGGTCCGCTATTCTTTCAAGATAACGGAGGATGAGCGTCGTAGCCATGTCGCACTTCTTCGACTCCACGCGTGAGATGCTTCGCTGAACGTGTTCCCTGTATGCCCTGTCAACCAGCGAGTCAAGCTGTTCAAGTCTCGCAACCAAGTCAACTCTTTTCTCGATGAAGCTCTTGATGCTTATCTCGAGCATCTCTTTGACGACCGCGCTGACCTCGGCCACCTGGTCTTTCTCACAATGTTTCAGCTCGCCGAAAGTGGGTATGATTTGTGAGATGTCGTATGCGTAGCGGCCGAACCTTGAAAAGCCGTAGGCAACCTCCATGGCCGAGCGTAGAAAGCGGAGGTCGCTTGCAACGGGCTGGTATCGGGCGATGAGCTCGACGGCAAGGTCTGAAACCTCGTCCTGAAGCCATCGAAGCTTTTCCGAAAGCTGGAAGACATCCTCCTGCATGTTGACTTCTTTTATAAAGCTCTGGACCGCCAGCTCGACGGCCCTCATGCTTAGCGAAGCCATGTCGTTGAGCATGTTGACAAGTCTTTCAAGCCCTATGTCCATCAGACGCGGCATACCCGCTCAACCCACCCTTCCAGATATGTAGTCTTCGGTTCTCTTGTCACGCGGGTTTGTGAATATCTCCTTCGTCGGCCCGAACTCTATCAGCCTTCCGACCATGTTTTCGTCGGGCATGAGGACGGCGGTGTAGTCTGAGACTCTTGCAGCCTGCAGCATGTTGTGGGTCACGAGGATGATTGTGTAGCTGGTTGAGATGCTGCGGAGGAGCTGTTCTATCCTCGACGTCGAGACTGGGTCCAGGGATACCGTGGGCTCGTCGAGCAGAATGACCTCAGGGTCTACGGCGAGAGCGCGGGCGATGCAGAGCCTTTGCTGCTGCCCTCCCGACAGCGAGTAGGCTGGTGCGTCAAGCCTGTCGCTCACTTCTTCCCACAACGCCGCCTTCTCCAGAGCTTCTCTCACTTTGTCTCTGAGCTCCTGCTTCGAAAGCCTTGCACCGTTCACCCGCAGCCCGAAAGCAACGTTGTCGAAAATTGACATTGGGAATGGGTTGGGCCTTTGGAAGACCATTCCAACAACCGTCCGTACGGTGACAGGGTCTATCGCGGGCGAGTATATGTCGACGCCTCTGTAGAGAACTTTGCCCTCAACTCTTGCGTCTGGGATGAGGTCGTTCATACGGTTAATGCATCTGAGCAGAGTTGATTTTCCGCATCCTGAAGGACCTATTATGGCTGTGATCTTGTTGCGTTCAAACTTTAGGCTGATGTCCCTTATGGCGTAGCGTTTTCCGTATTTGACGGAAAGGTCTACCGTCTCGACTACAACGCGTTCCTCCTGCAACATAGTTGCTTCTTTTTCCGCCACAATCTCCCTCAACCAGCTCATTTATAACGTCACCCTTTTCTGAAACCTGTAGCGTAAAACGATTGCCGTTGCGTTGAGGGCTAGCAGCAGAGCCAACAGCACTATTATTGCGGCTGAGGAAAGCTCTCGGAAAGCCGCCTGAGGCCTGCTGACCCAGTTGTAGATCTGAAGCGGCATCACCGTGAATTTGTCGAAGACGCTGGTAGGGTCCTGCCTGATGAACAACAGCCCGCTTATCACGAGTATTGGTGCAGCCTCTCCAATAGCACGTGAGATGGCTAGTATCGCTCCGGTCATCATCATCGGAAGGGCGTGGGGAAGGATGATGTATCTCGTGACCTGCAGCTTTGTGGCTCCTAGGGCGTATGCTCCATGCTTGAGGGCTTCGGGAACTGTTTTAACAGCCTCCGCCGCCGACACCGTCACCAGCGGTAGCGTCATGACAGCCAGCGTGAACGCTCCCGCTATGATGGACCTTCCCCAGCCAAGTCCGTAGGTAAGCACGCTCAATCCAACAAGCCCGAAAACCACGGATGGAACGCCGGCGAGATTAGCTATGTTAAACTCGAGGAAACGTCGGAGAAACTTGTTCTCAGACCACTCGGTGAGGTATAGTGCGGCGGCTATGCCGAGCGGCACGCAGATTAACGCGGATAGGCCTACGGTCCAAAGGCTTCCGAGGACAGCCGACCTCATCCCAGCTTGGTTTGGGTTTGGAGACGGATACTCCAGCAGCAAGTTCAGCGAAAGCCTGTGCCATCCCGTGGAGACCACGGTGACAAGTAGCGAGGTGACTACCGCAACGCCTAAGAAAACTCCTAGCGACAGAATGAAAGGCGCAAGCATGTCGAGAGTTTTCTTGAACCTGTCCCCCCTTCTGAAAACAGCCTCCCTGCTCAGTAACGTATCTGCCATCTCCTCACCACGGCTATGGCAATAAGGTTGAAAGCCATCGTTATGATGAAAAGCAGAAGGCCGACGGCGAAGATTGACTGGTATTCAACAGTTCCATGTGGAGCGTCTCCGGTGGCAACCTGCGCGATGAAAGCCGTCATCGTCTCCATCGACTCACGCGGGTCGAAGCTATAGACAACCCTAAACCCTCCCGCGATAGCAGCAATCATAGTCTCACCCATCGCCCTCGTGAAAGCTAAGATTATCGACGCAAATATGCCTGACAAAGCAGCTGGCAAAACTATCCGGAAAACTACGTCGATCTTACGGGAGCCTAACGCGTAAGCAGCAAGCCTGAAATCTTCGGGAACGGAGAATATTGCGTCCTCGCTTAAAGAAGAGACGATGGGGATTACGAGGACGCCTATCATCAAACCGACGGCTAAAACGCTGTGAATACCTATATCCGGTATAAGGGCCTTCAACAAGTTTGGAGAGATAAAGTATAATGCGAAGTATCCGTACACGACTGTCGGTACGCCTGCCAACAGCTCTATCACGCTTTTTACAACACGCCTGACCGACGGACGGGCGTACTCGCTCAGGTAGACAGCTATTGCGAGGCCTGCGGGGACGGCGACCAGCAGGGCGATGGCTGAGGTTATGGCCGTGGCCGTCAACAGCGGCAGGACGCCGAACTTTTTCTCAGAGAAGAGGACCGTCCACTCCGTTCCCGTCAGAAATTCTAGGAGCGACACATGGCTGAAGAAGATGGTTGACTCAAACATCAGCGAGCCAACGATGACGATTATCGTCAGAAATGCTACCGACGAAGAAAGTAAAAAAATGGAGTTTACGATTTTGGTGTTCCGCTGCCTCTTCTTCACGCTCCGGAGTAGCGATGAGGTGAACACCGTGTACATTTTTCCCTAATGTGGTCCCGCGTTCCTGTTATTAAGGAATGTCAGTTCGTATAGGCCTTCGAAGATGCCTGCTTTGAGGAGTGCGGCTGCCTTTCCGTAGTAGTGCTCGGGCAGGGGTGCGTAACCGACTTCCTTAACAAGTTTTGCTCCGTTTTCGACGTAGAATAGTACGAACTCCCTTACATGCGGCTTCTCGTCCCACGACTTCCTGTTTACGTATATGAATAGCGGACGCGACAGAGGATAGGTGTACGAGCTGGCAGTTTCGTCTTTCGGCTCAACACACTGGCCGCCCGCCCGGTCATCCCTTATCGACAACGGCCTGATCTTGTCCTTTGCCTCAGGATAGTATGCGTATCCAAAGTATCCAAGGGCGTATTTCTCCGCCTGCACACCGGCCACAAGCACGTTATCGTCTTCTGAAGCGATGTAGTCTGTTCTGCTGGCCTTGGCCTTTCCCACGACTCTCTCGGTGAAATAGTCGAAGGTGCCTGAATCCGGTCCAGGTCCGTAGAGCTTTATGGGCTGGTTTGGCCATTCGGGTCTTATGTCGCTCCAAAGCTTAACTTTGCTGTTAGGCTCCCATATCTTCTTGAGCTCCGAGATGGTTATGCAGTCAACCCAGTCGTTCTGCCTGTTGACGACAACAACCAGTGCGTCGATGGCGATCGGTATTTCAATCCAGCCTATGCCGTTCTTGACCGCTGTCTCGTGCTCGGACTTGAGGATGGGGCGGGACGCGTCGTTTATGTCGGTCTCACCTACGACGAAGCGTTTAAACCCGCCGCCAGTGCCTGAGATACCGACCGAAATAGAGACCTTGGGGTGTTGCTGCATGAAAGCCGTCGCAGCCGCCTCGGTTATGGGATAGACTGTGCTCGAACCGTCGATGATTATCTCACCCGACAGGTCCGAGATACCAGTTCCAGGCGTTAAAGTGCTCGTGACCATCTTGGTTATCACTTGGCTAGCCGTCACAGTCACTGTCCTCGGCGAGGCGGTGCCCATCACCATCGGAGCAATGATCGCGCCAGCTGCCAAACCTACGACGAGGGCAAGCATAGTGCCGACCACCAGTGCGGTTGAAACAGCTTTTGTTGTTTTCATGGTGTCGGGAGGCCTTTCGCCGACCATATATAGATAAGCGGTGCTGAATATTGTTGAGCACAAAATCTATATTCCGCTACATAGCTGATATTCTTATGCAGGTATTCACGAGGCGTATACAGCAGACGGGAAAATCGACTTACATCGTCTCGCTTCCCAGGGAGTGGGTTGCGGCAAACAACTTGAAGAAATTCGACCAGGTCAGGATGATTCCCGTCTCAACCGGGCTGTTGATCACGGTGGACTCGGAGGCTAAGATGTCGGAGGCTGAGATCAGGGCTGGAAGGTCTGACACTCCAGCGGAGGCAGCCAGGCTATTCTTCTCAAAATACCTTGAAGGCTACGCCAAAATCCGCGTCACCTTCCCAGAATACTCGCCTCAAACGATGAGCTTTCTGAAGGAGAGGATAAGACGCTGGCTTGTAGGCGTTGAGATAGTCGAGGAGTCGTCCACCGAGATGCTTGCCCAATGCCTTCCCATGCACGACAAATTGCCCGTCAAGCTTTCCATCGAAAGGATGGGAAGTATCACCTCAAACATGGTGGTTGATGCGATTAACTCCGTCGTTGAGGCCAACAAGTCGTTAGCTGAGGAAGTGATCAGCAGGGACGACGAGGTTGACAGGTTCTACCACTTCGTAACAAGACAGCTTAACGCAGCCGTCAGAGACTACTCCGTGCTCAATTCTCTCCAGCTGGAAGACCCGGCGGAATGCATTGCATACGTCCTCGTGGCAAAGAGCATCGAAAGGGCAGCAGACCACGCTGTAAACATCTGTAAACGCGCCTTGCATTCCAGCTCCGGCATCTTTGATGCAGACAGCATAGTTGACATAAGCGAGGATGTCGTGGGAGTGTTCAAGTCCTCGCTGACGGCGTTGCTCGGCTTAAGCATAAAGAAAGCGAACGAAACTATGACGCTATCGGAGAGGGTGGCGGTGAAGATCGAGCAGCTGCAGACGCTGCCGCCTAGGAAAAAAGAAAAGGCTGACAGTCAAGCTACACTTTTGACTGTTTTGGGAAGCTTGAGGAGAATCGCTGAGTATTCGGAGGACATAGCGGAAGCGGCGATAAACATAGCCAGCAGGAAGGTTACTTAGAGAGCCTTTCGATCGTTTTGGCTAGCTTGACGTCGTAGGTGCTTATCCCGCCGAGGTCGTGGGTTGTGAGCCAAACCTCGACGACGTTGTACACGTTGAACCATTCGGGATGGTGCCGGAGCTTCTCAGCCTCGAGGGCGACTTTAGCCATGAAGCCAAAGCATTCGACAAAATCTTTGAAAACAAATCTCTTGTAGAGCTTGCCATCCTTCAAAACCCAGCCTGAACCGAGTTGTCTCAAGCCTTGCTCCAGCTCATCTCTGTCAAGCAGACGGTAATCGTCATCGGCCATGAACCGATGCCACAATTGTTTCACTAAAATGTTTGCCACCTACAACTCATTTAACAAGGCCGGCGCGTAAAACATGGTCGGCGAGCACGAAAGCCACCACGGCTTCAACCACTACGACGGCTCTCGGCACAACTGAGGGGTCGTGTCTACCCGGAACAACTATCTCCGTCATCTCCATCCTCGCAAGGTCCACCGTCTTCTGGGGCTTCGATATTGAAGAAGCGGGTTTGAAGGCGACTCTCACCTGTATGGGCATCCCTGTAGAAAGCCCTCCCAGTATCCCGCCCGCGTTGTTCGTGGCGGTTTTAATAACGCCGTCCTGGACGGTGAAAGGGTCGTTGTTCTCAGACCCTCTCATCCGCGCGGCTTGAAACCCGCTGCCAAACTCCACACCCTTAACAGCTGGGATTGAAAAAAGTGCTCTGCTCAGGTCTGAGTCGAGCGAGCTGAAGACCGGCTCTCCAACACCGACGGGCAGGTTCAAAGCTATGCACTCAACCACTCCTCCCACGCTGTCCCCACTCTTCTTGGCGTCGAGAATCACCTTCCTCATCCTCTCAGCAGTTTCCGGGTCGGGGCATCGGACCTCGTTGCTGTACCTGTAGGACCTGATCTTGTCAACTGGCAGGGAGGGGCATCTGACGCCGCCTATCTCAAGAGAGTAAGCAAGCACCTCAATCCCTAGGGTTGTTCGAAGAAGTTTTTTGGCCACTGCCCCCGCCATGACATAGCCGGCTGTAATCCTGCCGGAGAAACGTCCGCCACCTCTCCAGTCGTTGAACCCGCGGTACTTTACCGAGGCGGGATAGTCGGCGTGTCCCGGCCGTGGTGTGTTCAACAGCTTTCTGTAGGAAGTTGAGTCAACGTCCTTGTTCCAAACAAGCATGAGGATGGGCGCGCCAGTAGTGTATCCTTCGAAAACCCCGGAGAGAATCTGAACCCTATCTTCCTCAGCTCTCGTAGTGGTTACGAGCGACTGGCCAGGCTTTCGTAGGTCAAGGTCCGGTTGAATGTCTTCCTCCGAGAGCTGGAGACCCGCAGGACATCCGTCGACTAAGGCACCGACGCATTTGCCGTGGCTCTCTCCGAAACTGACTACAACAAACCTTTCGCCGATGATGTTTCCAGTCAACCTGCAGTATATCTGAAAGCCGGTCCTTTATGTTTTATCAGAAGCACAACGGCGGCAACAGCTATAACCGCGAGCGACAGGGCTGTGAAGGGTGTCGCCGGAAGGACTACAACAGCCAGCCCGGTTTCAGGTGATATTTGGAACTCGTAGGTGAAAACCTGGGTGTGGAGAACGGCCTTCGAGGCTTTGAAACTGACCTGCGGGATTACGGCTTGTCCAGAGGCGTCCAGCTCGGCAACGGCCTCAACCGTCTTCCCGTTTTCAAGCAAAATCCGTGACCCCGCAAACGGAATGCCTAGAAGGTCTGAAACCCTAACCGTCAGCTTACGCACCTGCACAGGTATCTCCAAAATGCCCGGCGTAATCACCGAAAGCTCCCCGACATCTTTCACATCAACATCCCTGAAGTAGACGGCTGAAAGCTTCTGTCTTCCAACAGGTATCCACGCAGGGGTTGACTCGGAAAGCTGAGCCACGGACCCGTCTTGCAACAGGATGTGTGCGATGGCTTGTACAGGGTCGCCGTCGGCTGAGACAAACCGAAGCTCTACCAGCACCTCCTCCCTGTATTCTGCGTTGAGCGTCTTGGGCCCGTCGACCAGCACAACCAACCGCGTACTTCCATCTAAACCATCCCATCTCAGGAAGACATAACGTCTTCCCGGCTCCACCTGCACCAAGGGCTCTGCTTCGACGGTCAACTTCTCACCCAAAGGAATCCATTCAGAATACGTCTTGAAGGGTTTTTGAACGGTTATCAAAGCCTCGAAAACCCATTCCGCTTTGATGTCGTCAGGGTGTTTGACTCGATAGGATTGGACCGAGTCCAGCCCAACGTCACGCCAGCCGAGAAACCTGTGGCGCAATCCTTCATCCACATACCTTATGGCGGGCCTCGCGTCCAGAACTATTTCCGCACCTCTTGCATACCATCCCGACCGAGTGTTGACGGGCTGTGTTGAGTGGACGGTGATATAATAGAAGACTTCGTAGACGGCGGTTGCTTGTATGGGTGAGGTTGCCCGTATGCTGACTTTCGGAGATGTTTCCGCAAGCCCCTGCCAGCCGCTGAACACTGCTTTCGTCCTGTTTTCCCAAACGATGATGGGAGAAACATCAATGTCGACAACCTTTCCTTCACGAACCCACTGGTCGAAGAGAACGCTCTCACCGTGGCTGCTTTTCACAACAACGTGAAACTCCTTAACCCACCTGGCTGTTACAGTTGTCGGCCCCGTCAAATTGAACTCGTAAACGCCGTCAGACACCACTCTGTATGCGGAGGTTATGTTCAGCGAGTCGAGGCTATATCTCACACCATCGACGACGACCACCTTATCCTGAACAACTCTTACGGTGACCTTGGAGCCTTCAGCATGCCATCCGCCGCCCTCCAGAACGTCGAACTCCGAAACCACCCTCACCAAGTACTGCCTAATATAGCGGGCTTCAAGCGTCAACGGCAAGTTTACTACTATTGTTCTCTTGGCCTCAACCCCACCGTCGCTCCAGCCAACAAACTTTAGCCTCTCATCCGGCGAAACAAAAACCACCTCAGGTGTTTCGACGCTGACGGTTTGGCCGCGTCTCACCCAATTCTCTGTAACATTCGAAAGCCTCACCAGCTGTACAAGGTAGAAGACAAAGTATCTCGCGACTAGGTCAACCTGCGAGCTGACAGTATACTCTAGTGATGCCGAGTCTGAAACCCTGACTCCGTTGACATACCATCCGTCGAAAACAAACCTGCTGCCGTTGCCGAAGTCTATGACAGGCGTCGTGTTATACCTGAAGAGAGAGCCGTAAACAACGTCTTGGGTATGTAAAAGCTTGCGGCCTAACTCAGACTCGGCTATGACCCGGACTCTCAGCATCTCGGGTACGGGAGGAAGATATTTGTATGGCATGCTGTCGGGGAGAAAGACCGCGGACTGGCTTGGAGACCTGTAAAAAGAGTCCACAAGCCAACTATAAGCAACAGCCAGCGCGTAAACGTCCAGAGTCGACGGCAGCTCGGCTGAGTTTACAGATTCGTACATAAGGTCTGCGCCGTAGCTGGCGTGGTCAAGGCCTAACGCATGTCCATATTCGTGTGCCGTCACTTTGTATGCGAGGGCCGCGTTGTTGCCGACGCATGATTTGGATACTTGTATCGTTGCTCTTGCTATTGCCCGCGTAATGACGTTTAACCTCAACGAGGCTAGTCCGCAAACCCTTCCGCCTAACGTTTCCACGTAGGCTATGGAAACATCTGCCTCATCCTGTCGGAGCACATAGTTGTATCGAAGGCTGAGCAAGTAAGCATATCCATACTCGTTTGTGAAGCTTCTTATGCTTCCATACCAGACCGCTACTCCTCTCTTAGCGGCCGCGTCTAAGATGTCAGACCCAGAGGGAGTTATGTAGACGTTGAGGGTTGTTTTAGCCCATGCACCTATCAAATCGATGCTCCTCTCCGCAGTTTGAAGGGGTGTTAAAGCCTCCGCGGAAAGTACAGAGACAGTTATTTCATACTCTGAAAAAGGCATATAAACGGATGGTGCAACAACAGTTAAACAAGCCAGCAGAAACGTCAGACAGGCGTCCAGCTTCAACCGCCCAAAACCTCGTCTGGCCGTAAATAAATTTTTTACAAACGCGGCTCAGCCAAATGCCTCCCTGTCACACGTTCCCCAGAACTCTGAGACATCACTGCCGCAGAATAGACATATCAATAGGCGGCTCTTAACTTTTAGCCGGCATGGCGCAGGACGAAAACATCATCAAAGACGCCGACAGAGTTCTGATAGTCACCGAGAAAAGAAAGCGGTACCTGGTTCAAGTGAAAGCTGGGAAGAAGTTTCACTGCAGCGAAGGCTTTATCGACACTTCAAAACTTGTTGGAAAGCCCTATGGGTGCGTGGTCGTCAGCAACACGGGCTCTAGATGGAACATCTTCAAGCCTACCATTGTTGACAGAGTTCTGTTCTTCCCAAGGACGACGCAAATAGTCTATCCTAAAGACCTCGGATACATCATTCTAGCATCCGGAATTGGACCGGGGAGCACTGTATTAGAGGCCGGAACTGGCACCGGCGTTCTCACCACAATGCTTGCACATCTTGTGAGGCCGACAGGAAAGGTCTATAGCTATGACGTTAAAGCAGATTATCTCGAGGGTGTAGCTGTCAGGCTGAGGCAGCTGGCTTTGTCGGAGTACGTAGAGTTGAAACAAGGCGACGTAAGCCAAGGTGTGACGGAGAGAAACTTGGACGCGGCCGTGATCGACGTACCCGAGCCTTGGACCGTTGTAGAAGCATGTCGAGAAGCCTTGAAGCCCAGCGGCGTCTGGGTCTCCCTGAGCCCGACCGTCGAACAGGTTGTCCAAACCTTCGAAGCACTGGAGAATTCAGGATTCGGAGACCTCTCCTGCGTAGAGATTCTGATGAGAAACATACGGGTCAAACGAGGCATGACAAGGCCAGAGTTTATTATGAGAGGCCATACCGCCTACATAGTCACTGCGAGAAAAACGATGAGCGACTAACCTTTCTTCGAAGAGACGGCTTTTCGGACATCGTTTATTGTCTGAGCAATCTGCCGCGCAGCCTCCTCAGCATGCTGGAAAGGATATGACTGCGGATAGGTTAACGATATTATCTTCAGATAGCACATAGCAGAGTTGGCGGCTGCAACAACAAACTGCCTTCCAACCTGCTGGTCCAACATTATCTCTTCAAGCGTTGAGGAGTCGCGCTTACGGCCAGCGCCAGAAATGTTATCCTTCATCCGACGCTCCGCAATATCCTCCGGCCTGCTTTCGATGTAAACGATAACGTCGGGCTTAATTATTTTTACAGCGTCTGCCGGAAGCCCTGGATAGTATCCTGAGGTCGTCTTGATTACTGAATGTGTGTCGACGACGACGATGTTCTCCATGACGGCTATCTTTTCAGCGGCCATAAGCTGAAGCCTTTGATAATCATGCAAGCCCAGCATTTTCCGCATGTCATCTCTGTGCAGTATTCCATAGTTTCTGGCCGCCTCCTCGAGCATGATGTCGCCGTAGTTGACTACCCTCACCTCAGGCATCATGTCTACGAGCTTTTTGAGCGTGGTGGTCTTACCCGAACCAGGCAGAGCAGTTACTATAATTTTCACAAGTTCAAGGTTTCACGGGCTGTTAAATATCTAACCTCCAGGTAGTTCCAGCTGTTTTTCAAGTTTTTGCTTCATGGAAAGATATTCGCTCTGCTTCAGTTCTCCAATCTTGTACCTAAGCTCCAGCTTGTTGAGCTCCTTCCTTATCTTGTGATGCTGTCCCATGAGAACGTCCAGCACTTGAAGAGCCAAGTTCACATCTTCTTCGAACTGATTAATTATCGACTCCTGCAAACCAAGCTCTTTTCCGCTCGTTTTGATTTTGTTCAGCCGTTCTTCCAGCTGTGCCTTGAAAACTGGGAGGTCGGCCAGCCTTATGTTAAACGGGTTCCTGAGATACATGAGCTTGGGGCGGAGCCTGCCTATCTCCTTCTCAATCTCGAGCTTCTGTGTAATGTATTGTCTGTCGGGTATCTCGCCGACTTCATGCTTGACACGTAGTTTGTCAAGGCTTGCGTTTAAAGAATTCAACCTTTCATCGATTTTCTTGATTTCAGCCTCGCGTCTGTCGTTGAGAGTCCGCAACCTTGACCTGTACTCGTTGAACAGCTCATTGAAGACCTCAGGGTCGGCTTCACGGTCGATGAAAAGGTCCACCAAACGGAAGTACCAAGTGTATAAGGACGATGTCTGTTCGACGAGCCTTTTCTCCTCTACCACGGCTTCCTCTACTGCGGCTGGAGCAGGTGTGGCGGCTGCCTCAACTGCTTCAGCCGCTATCTCTGTAGCAGCTGGTTCCACCGAGGTTGGCGAGGGTTCTTCGGTCGTAGGCTTAGGAACCTCAGTTGGTTTCTCCAAAGTATAGCCGCAGTAAATACAGAATTTTCCCTTGATCGTCAGCCTGTGACAGTTGGGGCATTCTACTCTTGTCGTGGCCAATTCGGCGAATTACGCGCATTCGGATTAATAAAAATTACTTGCGTGGCTTTCAGGGATGTTTGGCCATTCATACCGCGAAGAATCGCCGAGTATTCGGTTTTGCGGGTTTTCTGGGTTCCGCATAATTTTATGCGGCTTTCCGGGCGTGAAAAAGTTTTAAGCTGCCAGAATCATCTTCCGCCGATGTCGGAGAAACAGGCAAACCTTCCATCGGCCCCCATACATCGTCTTATGAAGAAAGCTGGAGCGGGAAGGGTGAGCGAGGACGCCGCCGAAGAGCTTAGGCGTGTTCTTGAGAATGTTGGAAGCATAATAGCCAAGGAGGCGTTCGAGCTGGCTCAGTATGCTGGAAGAAGGACCGTGAAGAAAGAGGATGTGGAAAGAGCTGCAAAGACTGTTTTAAGAAACGTTTTGGCTAGCTAGCCGGTTTAGCTTTATATTCACCCCATTCAACCCAACGGTTAGAGGTTGATGTAGCATGTCTCTAGCACCGGGCCAACCCGTTATAATTCTGAAGGAGGGGACGACGAGGACGCAGGGAAGGTCCGCTCAGAGAAACAACATTGCAGCGGCCAAGATAATAGCTGAGATTGTCAGAACGACTCTCGGCCCAAAGGGCATGGACAAGCTGCTAGTCGACAACATCGGGGACGTCATCGTCACGAACGACGGCGCGACGATACTGGAGAAGATTGATGTGGAGCATCCGGCAGCCAAGATGATAATCGAGGTGGCGAAGTCTCAAGACCATGTTGTCGGAGACGGGACCACGACAGCTGTCGTGCTCGCCGGCGAGCTGCTCAGGAAGGCTGAGGAGCTCATCGAACAGAAAATCCACGCAAGCACTATCATCTCAGGATACAAGAAAGGCCTAGACATGGCGCTGGATGTGCTGAACCAAAACGCAATTAAAATCGACCTCAACGACCGCCAGACACTCCGTAAAGTTATCACCACGGCGTTGGGAAGCAAGTCTCTTGGCTTCGCTCTCGACAGGCTTGTGGACATTGCCATAGACGCCGTTCTGAGCGTTGTTAAGGAAGTTGACGGCAAGCTCAAGGCCGACAAAGACGACATCCAGATCGTTAAGAAGATCGGAAAAAGCCTTGGAGAGACGGAGCTGGTTCGGGGCGTAATTGTTGACAAGGAGGTTGTGCATGCGGCGATGCCCAAGCGTGTCGAGAACGCGAAGATAGCCCTTATCGACAGCCCGTTCGAGATAGAGAAGACAGAGTTCAGCGCCGAGATAAGGATCAGAGACCCCTTGAAGATTAAGGAATTCTTAGATGAGGAGACGAACATACTCAAGGGGATGGTGGACAAGGTCAAGGCCGTCGGCGCTAACGTGGTGTTCTGCCAGAAAGGAATCGACGACGCGGCTCAGTTCTTCCTAGCCAAGGAGGGCATACTCGCGGTGAGAAGGGTCAAGAAGAGCGATATGGAGAAGCTTGCAAAAGCAACTGGCGGAAGGATAGTCACAAACTTCGAGGACCTTTCGGCCAAAGACCTTGGAAAGGCTGGGCTGGTGGAGGAGAGGAAGATCGGAGAGGACAGGATGGTGTTTGTTGAGAAATGCGAAAACCCCAAGTCGGTGGCAGTTCTACTCCGAGCTGGACTGGAGAGACAGCTTGACGAGGCGGAGAGAGCTTTGAACGACGCGATTATGAACATGATAGACTTGGTTGACGACGCACGCGTTGTGCCTGGTGGAGGGGCCATCGAGGAAGAACTTGCAAGACAGCTGAGAGCCAACGCTGGAAAGCTTTCAGGCAAAGAGCAGCTTGCGTTCACAGCTTTCGCCGAAGCCTTGGAAATCATACCGAAGACGCTTGCGGAAAACGCGGGGCTAGAGCCCGTGGAGGTAATGGCTCAGATGCGTCATGCTCACGAAAACGGTGGAAGAACAATAGGCGTAAACATCTTCGGTGGCGGCGTAGCAGACATGCTGAGAAACGGCGTCATCGAGCCTGCGAAGGTGAAGGTTCACGCGCTAAGGTCGAGCTTCGAAGCCGCCTCGATGATACTCAGGATCGACGACGTAGTCGCTGCGTCGAAGAAGAAAGAGGAGAAGAAGAAGGAAGAGGAAGAGAAGACCCCTGAATTTTAAACCTTTACGTTTTTTCAACGCTGCAAATTTTTTCTGAATGTTTATAAAATACTCCTAAAAACGAGCTTTAATGAGAAAGGCAGGTCTTTTGGGAGCTTTGGTAGGCTTCGGTGTATTCGTGCAGATTTTGTTAGGCGAGTCAGGGTTTGCCGCCGGTTCGCTGAGGGATGTGCACGCCGCGATAGGTCTTCTGGGGTTGGCTGTCGTATTGGCTTTTGTTGTGGCAGTTCGGGGAAGCCTCGTTAGAGTCGCAGCCGCATCGGTTGTTGCGGTTGTCACAATAGCTCAAGTCGTCTTAGGCCTCTCGCTTTACGGCATCCTTCCTCTCGGCATGAGCCATCAAGCGCTTGAAGCAAGCCACAGGGATACAGCCTATCTACTCTTCGTCTCAGGCATTGCTGTCAGCGTCCTTTCGATAATTTCTGGCCGAAGGACGAAACGCTGAAAATCTCGTTTAAATTTAAGCATGGCGCATTTATTTCATGGTTTTCCCGTTCTCGACCCTTTTCGATTTTTCAATTGAGATAAAGGAGGAATACGAGATTTTCAGGAAGTCTGTCCGCGATTTTGCTGAGAAGGAGCTTGAGAAGCACGTGGCTCAAATCGAGAAGACTAACAAGATTCCTGACTCACTGTTGAAAAAGGCTGCGGAACAAGGCTACTTTGGCCTCGGAATTCCCGAAGAATATGGGGGTCAGGGCGTCGACCTGATGTTTAACACTCTATACGTTGAGGAGATATCGCGTGTCTGTCCAGCCTTTACTGTAGCCACGTTGGTACACGGCCTCTTCACGTATCCGGTGCTGGTTTTCGGGACGGAGCAGCAGAAGCGTAAGTACATACCTCCGCTGGCACGGGGCGAGAAGCACGCATGCCATGCCACCACGGAGCCAGGCGCTGGCACAGACGTAGCGGGAATAGAGACGACTGCGAGAAGGAAGGACGGCGGCTGGGTCATCAACGGACGGAAATACTTCATCTCAGGTGCCGACAAGGCTGACTACTTTATAGTGTTGGCGAGAACATCGCCTCCGCCAAGCCAAAAGGAGAGGAATAAAGGGCTCACTTTCTTTATCGTGGAGAGGGGCGTGGAGGGGCTTAGGGTTGGTGAGAAGATAGAGGTTTTGGGTATAAGGGGCAGTCATCCGTCCGAGGTGGTTCTCGACAACGTTTACGTCCCCGAAGAGAACATGGTCGGCGAGGAAGGGCAGGGTTTTAAGATCGCCATGGAGACATACGACCACGGAAGAATTGGGGTTGCGGCCCAGGCTGTCGGAGTGGCTCAGGCATGCTTCGAGAAAAGCCTGCAGTACGCGCTGCAGAGAAAAGCCTTCGAAAGACCGCTGATTTACTTCCAAGCCGTCCAGTTCCACATAAGCGAGATGCTCACAGCTCTGGAGGCTGCCAGGCTGATGCTTTACTGGGCTTCGACGATGGCGTCGAAGAACCGGCAAGGAGCTGTCGTGGCCGCGTCGATGGCGAAGCTGTTCGCGACAGAGGTCGCTGAGACGGCGGCTCTCAAAGCCGTGTCAATTCACGGAGGTATGGGGGTTGCGTTGGACGGCATGGTTGAGAGGTTTCTCCGCGACTCCCAGATCTTCAAAATATACGAGGGCGTGAACGACATCCAGAAGCTTATCATCCTAAGGCAGATGCTTAAATCGGCGTTCGGAATGGATGTAGACTGATTAAAGATAATTCAACTCCACAACGTTTTTTAGTAAAGTCCCAGCCAGATGTTGAGGGGACCTATGGCCTATCTCGCTAGGATCGCTGCCGCGGCGTTAACAAGCTTCGCCATAGTTTTCCTCGCGTCTATCTTTGAATTTTCTTTTCCCCAACCCTTACAAATCGTGGTGGTGTCTTTGGTCTTGGCCGCCGTGGCAACCGGTTTTGTTGCAGGCTCGCCCGTCAAAGCGGCTGCCGCAACGTTTGCGGGCGGGGTTGGGGCTCTTGTCCTCTCAATCCTGTGGGGGGTTAAGCTCTGGTCACCCTCACCCGTTCCATCCGACACGCCGATTATCAGAACGTTGTTGGTTTGTGGAACGGCTGTTTTGGCCGCTGGAGTCGGCTATCTTGCGGCTGGCCTGCTTCAGAAAAGTCGTGCAGCAACGGAACAGTGGAAGGAGCAGCCTGCATCCGCGAAAGCAGAGGCTCCTACCCAGAGCGAGCCCACATCCATGGAATCTATGGCTGCGATAGATTCGTTTGAGGCTGAAAACAGGATTTGCAAGTTCTGCGGCAGCGTAATACCCGCCGAATCCGTTTTCTGCCCCATGTGCGGAGCTAAGCTGGTCGAGCGGGAGTGAAACAATGCCATCCGATGAAACGCTTTCAGTCCTCAGTTTGCTTGTCAAGCCTTTGAGAGACGCTGTTGTTGAAAAGTTTGGCGAGCTGACTCAGCCACAGCTCAGTAGCATACCCAAAATCTTGGAGGGCAAAAACCTTCTGCTGATGGCTCCGACGGGCACTGGTAAGACGGAGGCTGCTCTGATACCCTTGCTGAACAGGCTTTTGACGCAGGCGAGCTTCGAGGGTGTAAAGGTTCTTTACATAACTCCTTTAAGGGCGTTAAACCGAGACCTTCTCGACAGAATAGAATGGTGGGCTGGAAGGTTTGATATGACCGTTGGGGTCAGACACGGCGACACAGCTGAAAGAGAGCGGAGAACGCAGTCGCTGGTCCCCCCAACGATTCTCATAACCACTCCCGAGACGCTTCAGGTGCTTTTAACGGCGCGAATTTTCCGCCAGCATCTCCGAAGGGTTGAAGCCGTGGTCGTGGATGAGGTTCACGAGCTGGCGGGAGACAAGCGCGGAACCCAGCTCTCGATTGCTTTGGAGAGGCTGACCGAGATTGCAGGCAGGGATTTCCAGAGAATCGGGCTGTCGGCCACGGTGGGAAGCCCTGAGAGGGTGGCTTCGTTCCTTGCCGGCGTTGGAAGAACCTGCGCCGTGGTGAGGGTGCCTGTGGTGAGGAACCTGCAGCTAGCCGTCAAATACCCAGAGCCAAGGCCCGATGACTACGATTTGGCTGAAAAGCTTTCCATATATCCGGATGTGGCTGCTAGGATGAACCTAATAAGGTCTCTCGTAGAATCCCATGAATCTACGCTTGTCTTCACCAACACCAGACCTTTAGCCGAGATTCTCACCAACAGGTTTAGGGCATGGGATGAAACGGCCCCGATCGGCATACACCATGGAAGCCTGTCGAAGGCGACGCGGGTCGGAGCTGAGCAAGCACTGAAGACTGGCGGCCTGGCTGGCGTCGTCTGCACCTCGTCTCTCGAGATGGGGATAGACGTGGGAAGGATAGAGCTATGCATACAGTACAACTCTCCCCGAGAGGTCACACGTTTAGTCCAGAGAGTTGGACGCAGCGGCCACTCAATACATGGCACAGCAAAAGGCGTCATAATCGTGACAGATTCCGACGACGCCTTGGAAAGCATCGTCATAGCCAGGCGTGCGTTGAACGACATGATAGAAGATATACATGTTTTTGAAAACAGCTACGATGTCCTCGCGCATCAGCTCGCCGGGCTTGTCATAGAGAAGAAAGAACTGAGTCTTGAGAAGGCGTTGACCATCTTCAAACGCTCTTACTGTTTTAGAAACCTTACGTTCGAGGGTTTGCTCAAGGCCGCACAGCATCTGGAGAAGCTGGAAGCCGTCACGATTACCACGGACAACATCGTATCCCAGGGGCCGAGAACATCCATCCTCTACGACTACTACTTCAACAATCTTTCAATGATACCGGAGGAGAGACAGTATCTCGTAGTGCTGGAATCTACGGGCGAGCCGATAGGAATTCTTGACGAAGAGTTTGTGGCTGAGCACGGTGAGCCCGGAACACGTTTCATCCTCATGGGCAAGGCTTGGGAGATAATTCAAACGGCTGGAGAAAGGATCTATGTAGCTGCTTTAGACAGCCTCGAAGGCGCTGTTCCTTCATGGGTCGGAGACGAAATACCCGTCCCTTTCGAGGTTGCTGAAGAAGTTGGAAAAATACGGAGAACGTATGCGGAGGCCGTGGTTAAAGAGGCTTCAGACGTGGTGCTGCAAACTTTGGCGGAGCAGTACACCACCGACAGAGCCCTGCTGGAGAAATCTCTCCGCGAAGTGAAAGCACATCTTGAAAAAGGTCTTCCCGTTCCGTCGGACAAAACAGTTCTGCTCGAGGAGACTCCCGAATACATTGTTTTGCACGTCTGCGGGGGGTTGAAGCCCAACAGGACTATTGCCCGTGTGCTGGCTTATGTCCTTTCATCGAAGCTCGGCGCAGTGGTGACAGTGCAGCAAGATGCTTACCGAATAGTTTTCAAGGCAAGGGAGCTTACCATGGAACATGTCGCTGAAGAGTTGAGGAACTTGGCGAACGAGAATCAATGGCTGCAGCTTGTTCAGAAGGCTGTGGAGTCTTCAAGCCTGTTCAGGAGGAGGCTTGTGCACGTGGCGCGGAAGATGGGTGTTTTGAGCAAGGAAGCAAGCATCCTTGACGTCAGCGCCGCCAAGCTTGCTGAAATGCTGCGGGACACCGTCGTGTATGAGGAGGCTTTGAACCACTGCTTAGCAGCGGATTTCGACCCTGAGACTTCGTTAATGCTGCTTCGCAAGATTTCAAACGGGGAGGTTGCTCTCGTGGCTTTGAGGGTTGAAGAGCTTTCTCCGCTTGCGCGTTTAACTGTCAGCAGGCACGCCAGCGACTTGGACGTCATCGTTTCTGAAAGGCTTCAAAGGCTTTTGGTCAACGCCGTGAGAGGGAGGCTGAACCACGAGCCTGTCACACTGGTTTGTGTTTCATGCTGGCAGTGGTATTCTAGGAACGCTGTCAAGGAGCTCGGGTTAAAGCCTGTCTGCGAGTCATGCGGTTCATCGTCTCTCGGAGTTTTGAAGGCTCAGCCGGAGGAGATACTGAACCTGCTTGCCCGTCGCGGCAAGCCGTCAAACCAGAGGGAAAGGCAGCTGAGAAGACAGGCTTTGAAGTCGGCTCCACTGGTAGCGAGGTATGGGAAGGCCGCTGTTTTCACGCTGGCGAGCAAATACCTGACCGTTGAGGACGCCGACAAAATTCTCGAAGCTGAGCCGAGCCTGGGAGTGAGGCTTGTCGAGCTAATCGTCGAGGCGGAGAAGGAGAAGCTCCAGGAACTGTTCAAGTAGGTTTCTCTTGTTTTTCAGGCTGGGTCTCAGACATGTTGGCAACCGCTTTTATAAGCTCTTTCTGGTCAACCTCGGCCACCGCCCTCCATCCAACGGCAAGAACACCGTCTCCTGCGTCAACCAAGTAACCCCTACGGCCAAACCTTTCCAATGCAGCTTCAACACGCCATTTGGGAAGCTTCGACTCCAGCATTTCAACCAACTCCTGCTTTGGTGCTTTGCCGCCCTTCGAGTAAAGAAAGGCCAGGGCCGCTGAAAGGACAGCCAAGTCGTCTATCCTCCACCCTGCCGCAACGATGTCTGAGAGGCTTAGAGGATCTGTGAGCGTTATGAAGTATCTTGCTTTGTCATAGTCTTCCTCGCGGGGACTCCTGTCTGCCGGCGTTTCGAAGAGAATTTTGACACGCAGGCCTAAAGGCTCTAGCCTATGGTTCAAGCTCTCTATTATTTTGAGGTAGTTCTTCCCCAGCTTCCGCCTAAGCTCGTAGCCTCTGACGCCCGGCAGCCTGTGGCTTGTGAAAAGCAGCATGGCCATCGCTATCGAAAGCTTCTTTCTTGCTGCAGACTGTTCGGATGTTGTTTCAGCCAACGATGTCCCCCTCCTTGAGCACAACCACCATCGAGGCGACGTTCTTCCGCTCCGATTTCGACTCGAAAGGCTTGAGCGTTATCTTGCCGGTGATCGGGTTTTTAACAGCGTCAGCCAAGCCTTCGCTCACTATGAAAGCTGTAAGGTACGCTCTTTCAAACATTCTACCAACCCCTTCCTTTGAGATGAACGAGACATAGTCCACTTCACCTTTGTAATCCCTCGACGCAAGCATCTCTGCATAAAGTTTCTTCAGCTCACGCTCTATTCTCTGTCTGTCGTTGAACGTGTCGAGCGCCTGCTGTAAATCAGCCTCGAACCATTCCCCCACGGACACGGCCTGCTTTGGACCGCGTGTTGGTAGGCTCAGGAAATACTCCAACCCTATGGCAACCATTCCGCGGGTGAGCTGTTCTGCGGACATTATTGGCCGCCAGCTTAAAACAAAGGCCTGAGCCAGAGATTTCTTATCAGCCGAGAGTATCTTCAGGGCTATGAGCTGGGTGTCGACGAGAAGGGATGAGGCCTTGTCCTTTAGCCATTTGTGCTGCAGCGCCACGACCAATGCGATTCGGTAAAGCGTTTCAGCGTCCAGCGTCAAAAGCTCCGCGTCTTTAGCCGCCTCCACGATAGGCCTGAGCTTCGCCAACATAGCCTTGACATCCACGCTGTATGGGTCTGCCCCGGTCCTCGCAACAGTTTCGCAAAGCGAGATAAGTCTCTCAAGCTCCTCCTTGGCCAGCTTAACGCTCGTCAGTTGAGACCACCTCGGCTGCGGCAGGTACGGATGTAACAGACCTTCCCCTAACGTTCTGGACAACGATGAAGTTCACATTTTCTCTGAAGGGGACCCTGCCCGGCGTGATAATGATGTACTGTGTGTCGCCGTCCCGGCTGGCTGTCTCCGTCAGAATGTTTATTATCCTTTCACGGTTGAGAGGGTCGAGGTGAACGTCGAATTCATCAACGGCCCTGAACGGTGATTTGATGTATTTTTGAAGGGCTAGCAGGAGGGCCATCGTGGCAACAATCCTCTCCCCGCCGCTCTGCGTGTGCGCGTTCAAAAGCGTCGGCTCAACACCTCTAAACCCTACGTATATCTCGACAGATGCTTTGTCTATGTCGTTTAGGTTCGTGAGCTCTATCCGGCCAGCGCCTCCGACGAAAGACAAAATCTTCTGATATTCCGGTTCGACGGCCTTTATCAGGCTGCGTAAAAACTCACGCCATTTCTGCTTCCTAAACTCTGCCTCCTCAAGAGTTTTACGCGCGTTTTCGCTCAGCTGGGAAGCCTTCAGCTCCGCCTCCCTGAACTTGGACTCCGCTATTATAAACATCTCTTCCGCCTGAGGCGTCGGAGCCCCCATCGACGCAAGCTGCAGCCCAACGGCCTTCAGCTCTTCAAAAACCTCCAGCGGCTTTCTCGAGGTATCAACCCTAGGGCCTTTCTCGGACGCATCCGATAACCTTCTCGCCAGCTCCTTCTCAGCCGCCGCAAGCTCATATCTCAAGTCCTTAAGCTCAGACTCTCTGATCTCCTTTCTCTCGATGGTTCTGCCGAGTTTTTCAGCGGATTTTATCAAATCGTTGAGTGTTTTTCTCAGCTCCTCATCGGACGCTCTCGCAGCAAATTGTTCCATCAGGGTTTGAGACAGGATGCTTACCCCCATCGAAATCTTTTCAGCCTCTTTCTCAAGCTCACCGACCTCTTCGCTCAACGCGGTTATCTTATCCTTTATCCTGTCCCTAGACTTCTCAGCCTCTCTGACCAGAGACCACAGATACTCTGTTTCAAGATTTCTTTTCCGTTCTTCAAGCTGTTTGATTACAGTAAGCTTCTGGTACTCCTCGCGCCAGTATTCAACCGCGGCACGCGCGTCCTCCAGCGTCTTCCTTATCACAGCCTCTTCGGCTAAGAGGGCTGAAAGCTTAGACTCCGCCTGCTTGATCCTCTCCCTCAACCCAGCCGCCCCAACCGCCTCCTCAATCATCACAAGCTTCTCCCTACTGTCCCTGCTGACGAACTGTTCAATCATGTTTTGATGCATTATTATCAGGAGGTTGTCCGGGTTTATTCCGATTCTTGAGAGGAGGTTCTCGACCTCAGCCTTGGTTTTGAACTTGTTGTTTACATAATGCCAGTACTCGCCGTTTCTTTTGAGAAATCTGGCCACCGAGACAGTGTCTGACGATATTGCGGGTATGGGGCGTTTTCCGTTGACGGGCCTGTTGTCGAAGACAACGGCTACTCTCGCCGCGTCCATGCCTCGGCGTATAAGGTCGCTCAACCTCTGACCCCTCTCCGTGTAGGTCTGCCCCAAGGCCACCGACAACGCCAGCAGGATCGAAGACTTGCCCGCACCATTCGGGCCGACGATGACGTTTAACCCGGGCTGAAGAGGGATTCGGCTGTACTCGTGCGACATAAAGTTCTCTAGGATAACCTCCCGGATGTAGGTCCTTGCTCTGTCGCCGCCGACTGCCGACAACCCTACCCCGCGGGCCTTCAATCGCCGATTATATAAATTCCCCGGCTGAACCAACGGCCGCCGAGCCTACGCATAATATACGTCGGCATATGCTGCTGTATGTTGTTAATAAGTATGGCCGAGCGTTTTTCTGCTAACATATAAAGACACGCTGGACGGCCCGTCCTCGGCATGTCGCAGGAGCTGGAAAGGATAGCTGCAACACGGGCGAGGGAAGCCGTCAACTTTGACAAGATGGGGCAGAAACACAAAGCCATCAAATACTACCGGGATGCGATAGACATTTTGTGGAAGCTCTACCATCTAGCCCCGGATACATCGGTCAGGAGAATTTACGCCGACAAGATAAAAGAATATCAGAACAGGATAGAGGAGCTAACCCGCGGCCCATCGACGACCGAGACGATGCAAATTGACGTAAAACCCGTGCGGACGGGTTTGTTTGTGACGGAAAAACCAAGAGTGAGCTGGGAAGATATCGTAAACATTGAGGAGGCGAAGAAAGCCATCAAGGAAAGCATAATCTTCCCCACGAAGAGGCCCGACCTCTTCCCACTCGGATGGCCTAGGGGCATACTTCTTTTCGGTCCGCCGGGATGCGGTAAAACCCTTCTGGCGGCCGCTGTCGCCTCCGAGCTTGACGCAAGCTTCTACACCGTCGACGCTGCAAACATAATGTCGAAATGGCTTGGCGAGTCGGAGAGGAACATCTCAAAAATATTCAACCAATGCAGACAGGAGGCGAGGTCGGGACGGCCTGTCATAATCTTCATAGACGAAATCGATTCACTCACCACCGAGCGTTATATGGAGGTTGGCGGAGAGGCCCGGGTTAGAAATCAGTTGATGAAAGAGATGGACAGCATACTGGATAAGGGCAGACGGGATTTTCTGTACGTCATAGCTGCCACAAACAAGCCGTGGCACTTAGACGAGCCCTTCATAAGAAGGTTCCAGAAGAGAATTTATGTGTCTTTGCCGGACTTGGACGCTAGGAAAAAGCTGTTCGAAATGTACACTAGGAACCTTAGGCTGGACGGCGGGGTTGAGCTCAGCCAGCTGGCGAAGATAACCGACGGATACTCGGCTGCAGACATTCACGACATATGTGTTGAAGCCCAGCTCAAGGTTGTGAGCGAGTTTTTCGCAACAGCTGAGGGAGAAAAGGGTGAGCCGAGGCCCGTCACTATGGACGACTTTATGGACATCATCAAGAAGCGAAAACACTCAATAGTGCTGGAGAACCTGAAAAAACTTCTTGACTGGAACTCAAAGTACGGAACTAGCTAGCCTCAGCAACCTCCAGCTGAATCAACCCTTTTTGATGCAAATTTTTCAGAGCCTCAGAAACTGTTTCGGAGTCGAGCTTCAGGTCAGAAGCGCACAGTTGCAGGTCAAGCTCCTCCACATCATGCTCAAGCAAATAGCTGTAAACAGCTTTTTCGACGTCGGATAGTTTAGGCGCCTCAGGGAAAGCTTGGCGAACCTTCTCCGCCGCAATCTTCTTAGCTTGGTCGAGTATGAACGAAGCCTCATCTGTAACAACGTCGTGCTTCTGCATTTCAGGCTCGACGTAGACGCCAGCGTTTGACATAAAATCGTCAATCATGACCATAAGGTTTCTCAGGTGTTCAGAGGCATCTGGCGCAACGTCCGAAATCTCGGCCACTATGCTCTGCAACATGGCGGACAGAGGTCGTATTAGGGATAGAGCCTCGCCAAGCTCAAGGATGCTTTCAAGCCTAATTTTGACCTGTAGTAGTACTAGCTGACTGTGCAGGACTATGCCAGCGAGCTTCCTTATCTCGGCGATTTCCGATGCGTAGATCTTGGCCTTCTCATCATCTTTAGACTGAATAGCCTCCACACATCTTTCAAAGTATTGTTTGCTTTTCATAAGCATCTCCCGATACTTGTTGTTGAGCCTTTCTATGTGCCCGTTGAGCGTAGAAATGGATTTTTCGATCTTAACGGAAAACTCTTCCACAACCTCGAAGTTTTCATTTTGCTGCTGAGGAATTTCCCAGCCGGTTTTTTTACGTAGAAACCCAATCAAACCATGTCGGTTTTTCACAGCAGCCTAATATGCTTCAACCACCGAACTAGGTTATACACTCTCGCATTATTACGGTGGTTATACACGGTTAATAGTCATGAACATCTCGATATGAAAACATCCTCTCGCTCGTATTCGGCGACCCATGTCTTGGTTGAGCTCGGCTTGAGCCTCAGCCCGATGAGCCTGAAGCCTTCGGGAGTGTCGTCAGCGGCAAGCCTCAAAGCCTCCTGTATCGAGCCTGCATTCTTTTCTTTGAGGATTCTCTTCTCCCCTTTCTCCCTCTCGGTTCTGTAGCAGCTTAGGCAGAGTGTTCGTCCGCGGAGGACGGTTACGGTCATTCTTTTAACGTTCGAGCCGCAGCCTTCGCAGACAACTTGCTGCAGACCACAGGTTCTGCAAACGTTTCCAAACCCAGTTACGTAGAACGACATATCCTTGCCTGATATTTCACGACCACATACCCTACAAACAACGTTGTCTTCGGCTTTCTGCAGATGTCCCAGCATACTGGATGGTTGTTGTATCCACGGTTTTTAAGTTTACTAGAGATACAGCTATTAACGGCCAAATGACACGGCTGGCGGATGAACTCTGCTGGCTTGATTCTGGAGAGGTTCAAACCTGAGCCGGAATGGCTGACCAGACTCAGGCAGAAGTTTTTTGAGTTTTTCCGGTTTATGCCTCCCGAAACATCCGAGCTCTACGTTCATCACCATGAGGCACCAGCGTTCGAGGAATCACAGGTTTTAAGCATTATCGGAGATGCAGAGGGAAGGGAGGTTCCGGAAGAATTCAGGCATGTGAGGGAGGATGAGGAGCATGCGACTATCGTTTACGTTGGCAACAACCTCGCTCACATCCAGTTGCCGGAAGAGCAGGCGAGGACAGGCCTGGAGATCATGGAGTTTAAGCAGGCGTTGAAGAAGCATGAAAGCTTTATCAGAGATAAGCTTGAAAACCTTACGAACTCGCCTTATGTCGATAAGTACACAAGCCTCACGCACGCGCTGCTTAACGCAGGCGTTTTCATACGCGTGCCAAAATCCGTCAGACTAGCAAAACCTGTCAGAATAATCTATATCCTTGACAAGGCCTCGGAGGCGGTTTTCACAAAAACACTCATCGTGTGCGAACATGAGTCTAACGTCTCTGTTGTCGAGGAACTTCACGGCTTGCCCGACTCTGACGGATGTGTGGTTGGTCATCATGTGGAGCTGGTTTTGGGCGACTCTGGAATTCTGAGGCATGCCGTTTTGCAGAACATGGCCCACAACCACCAATACATGGGTAATCGATTGATTGAGGCCGGGAGGCATTCTTCTGCCCTTACCGTCGGCTCGCTGATAGGCGGCGGAGTGTCCAAGGTTAGGGTTGACAGCCTGATGGTAGGGGACGGCTCGAGCGTCAACGACCTGGAGCTTGTCTTCGGCGACGGAGACCAGAGGATGGATTTGACTGCGAACCTCCACCACATCGGTTTCGGCACGCAGGGCAGAGAAGTCGCTAAAGGCGTTGTAAAAGACAAATCCAGATTGATCTTTAAAGGCATGATAACGGTTGAGAAGACGGCGAAGAACACGAACGCATACTTAGCTAAGCATGCGATGATCATGAGTCCTGAGGCAAGGGCCTACGCCATCCCTTCTCTGGAGATAAAGACGGACGAGGTCAAGGCCACCCACTCGGCCAGCGTCAGCCAGATAGACCCCGAACAAATCTACTATCTCATGACAAGAGGGATTCCGTATGAGGAGGCTCGGAAGATGCTCGCCTTAGGGTTCTTCGAGCCTGTTGTCTCAATGGTTGACTTAGACGAGGTGAGGTGGGGGCTTAGAAGCCTGTTGGAGAGCAAGTGGGGAGGAGCGGTGACCGAGCTTTTCGAAGAGCCGGAGGTCACGGTCACAAGCTTGTTCGGAACCCACTACAAGTACAGGTATGGACGGTAGACTGCTCACCAAGCTGAGCAATAGTTTGAACCAGTTGACCGGCGGGGATGAGATACGGTTAGACCATGACGCCGCAGCCGTCGCCATAATCCTTAGAGAGAACCAGCCCTTGCCGGAGCTCCTTCTCGTCAAAAGGGTAAGCGTTTCCACAGACCCGTGGTCTGGTCAGTTAGCTTTTCCAGGCGGAAGGTTCAAGGACGGCGACAACGGCCTGACCGACACTATGTTCCGAGAGCTTTGGGAAGAAGCTGGCATTCCGAGAAACTCGGTCACGCTTCTCGGAAACCTGCCCTACATCAGCCCTGCAAACTATCCGCAAATGAAAGTCAAACCCTATGTCGGCTGGCTGTCGGAAAGAATAGAGGCGAGGCCGGGTCCAGAAATACAGCGGACCTATTGGGTTGCTTTGGACCATTTCAAGCCAAAGGTTGAGAAGGTATACGCCCGGTCGGTGGGAAAGGTTAGAAAATATCTTTGCTATGTTTTCGACGGAGAAGTCGTGTGGGGCATGACCTCCGTCCTGCTAAGAAGGATGATGTCGATTCTTGAGCTATAGCCGCCTTTTCACAAAACTCTCGGCTGTGGTTATTAGTGTGTCGACATCGTCTTCTGTATGGGCTGCTGATATGAACAGATGGGGGTTGAAAGGCGGTACGTAGAGCACACCGTTCGACACCATATGCATGGAGAACTCGACCGTTAACTTGATGTCCTTAGTTCTGTTGGCCGTATGTATGTCTCGCGGCTCCTCCTTAGTAAAGTGTATGCAGACGAGCGAGCCAATTCCAGTAATGTGAGCGTCAAGAGGTGAAAGAGCTTCTCTCAGCCCCTCCCTAGCTCTTTGACCGAGCCTTTCTAAACGCGGGTAAACAGTATTTTTCTCAAGCTCTTTCAACAACACATATCCCGCCCGCATCGTCAAAGGGTTTCCGCTGTACGTGCCGCCGTGGAAAACACGTTCATAGGGGTTGCGCCTCATTCTGTGGTCGAGAACCTCCATAATCTCGGATTTTCCGCAGAAAGCTCCTGCTGGAAAAGGGCCTCCGCCAACCACCTTACCCAACACGCTCATGTCGGGTTTGACGCCGTAGAGCTGCTGAGCTCCGCCGGGAGCCAGACGGAAGCCTGTTATCACCTCGTCGAAGATCAAGAGGGCGTTCATTCTGTCGCATATTTCCCTCAGGCCTTTGAGATACTCACGGTCGGCTGGTATGAACCCTCCCGCTCCTAGGACAGGCTCCACGATTATAGCCGCAAGCTCTCTGTTTTTCACACGCTTCTCGACGCCGTCGAGGTCGTTGAACGGCAGAAGAAGGGTATTGGCTGTAGACTCCTCCGGTATCCCGAGACTGGAGGGTTTGTCGACAGGGTATGTCACGCCTACTTGTAGTCCGTCGTATCCGCCATGCCATCCTCCCTCAATCTTCCCCACAAGCTTTTTTCCCGTGTATCCGCGTGCGGTGCGTATGGCGTACATGTTTGCCTCCGTGCCGCTGTTTGTTGGTCTAACTTTCTCCGCCGAGGGGATCATGCTGCACACCTGCTTCGCCCACCTAACCTCCCAGACGTGAGGATATCCGAAATGGGCGCCCTGCCTTAACTGCTCCATAGCGGCTTCTATGACTGGCTTGTAACAATGGCCCATCAGTAAGGCTCCATGCCCCATCCAGAAGTCAACATACTTACGTCCGAGGACATCCCATACGTAAGCACCCTCAGCCCTCTCAACATAGACTGGAACTGGGTCAAAAGATCTGACGCTGTAAGCGACTCCGCCGGGCAGGTATCTCAACGCCTCTTTGAAAATCTCCAAATCCACGGTCCAGCTATTTTCACAGCATGGTTAAAAATGTTCGTGGACTTGGGATGTTTTTAGAGTAAGATTGAGAGAATATTCGACCGAGGTCGAGGAGCAAAGAATAAAATCTATCTGGAATATTCTTTGCTGCACGGGTTTGAGGCCATGGGTTCTGGCTACGCTGCTGGCCGCGGCTGACCTTGTCTTCCTATCCTTCATTGTCTACTTCGCCTCACTTTAACCCCTATATACTCCAGTAGCAGCCTGTAACCAGACATGACGACAGCTTCGCTGTTGGACCCGCAGCAAGCCTACGTGAAAGTGCTCGACTTGATGGAGAAACACCAAGCCCTGTTTAGAAACTCCATTCCCTTGATAGCTAGCGAAAACGTGGTAAGCCCGGCGGTGCGAGAGGCGATGGCGAGCGACCTTCAGCACAGATATGCGGAGGGATGGCCCGGCGAAAGGCTTTACGCCGGATGCAAATACATTGACGAGATAGAGCTCATCGCCATAGAGCTTGGTAAAGCGGTTTACAGGGCTGAGTTCGTTGACGTCAGACCTATATCCGGGGTTATGGCGAACCTCGTCGCATACTGCACCTTTGCAAGGCCTGGAGACGTCATGGTTGCTCTAACCGTACCCCACGGCGGACACATCAGCCATGGAAAGGAGAAGTGGGGTGGTACGGCTGGCGTGGTCCGTGGGCTCGAGGTGGAACGCTACGAATTCAACGAGGAGCAGCACGAGATAGATGTTGACGCCACCGCTCGAAGGCTTCGGAGATTGGAGTCGGAGACTGGGAAGAAGCCGAAGCTCTTCATGCTTGGCGCCAGCGTTTTTCTCTTCCCCCACCCCGTCAAAGAGATAAGGACTTTGGCCGACCAGTATGGAGCCTACGTCGTGTACGACGCAGCCCACGTAGCCGGGCTTATCGCTGGAGGAATGTTTCAGGACCCGTTGCGTGAGGGAGCCGACTGCATGACGATGAGCACGCACAAAACTCTAGCAGGCCCGCAGCATGGAATGGTTGTTTCGTGGGACAGGTATGCAGAGCGTCTGAAGCAGGTGGCCTTTCCCGGGCTTTTGTCAAACCACCACCTCCACGCGGTCGCTGGAGTGGCCATCGCGCTGGCCGAAGCCCTGGCATTCTACAAAGAGTATGCGGCTCAGATAGTTCGGAACTCGAAGGTTTTGGCAGAGTCTCTCTATGAGCGCGGTGTCGAAGTGCTGTATGAGAGTAAGGGGTTCACGGAATCCCATACGTTGCTCGCTGACGTCTCGAGGTATATGGACGGTAGAACGGCTGAGGAGAAGCTTGAAAACGCTGGCATAATCCTCAACCGGAACTTGATACCGAAGGACTACAGGCTCAAGACCGATTACAGGAGGCCGAGCGGCATAAGGATGGGTACGCAGGAGGTGACACGGCTCGGCATGGGAGAGTCCGAGATGAAGCAGATCGCAGAGTTTATCGTTGACGTCATAGTCAAGGGTAAAAACCCTGAAGAAGTTAAAAAACAGGTTTCCGAGTTTAGGAAGGAGTTTAGGAAAGTCCACTACTGTTTCGAGTCGATGACAGGCGCCTACGATTACATTAGAATCAGGTGAGCAGGGCTTGGGAGAGGATTACGTCGTCGTCGTGGAAGACCTGAGGAAAGTTTACAGCAACAGCGGTGTGGAGACCACGGCGCTCAACGGCGTCAACCTCAAGGTGAGGAGGGGTGAGATGCTCGCGATAGTCGGCCCCAGCGGAAGCGGCAAATCCACTTTGTTGAACATGCTGGGCGCGTTGGACAAGCCAACCGACGGAAGGGTCGTCATAGACGGCACAGACATAAGCAAGGCCGGTGACGACACGAGGGCGGAGTTCCGCAACAAGAAGATAGGCTTCGTCTTCCAATCCTACAACCTGATAAACAGGCTTAGAGTCATAGACAATGTGCAGCTGCCGCTGACTTTGCAGGATGTTCCTGTGGAGAGGAGAAAGGCGCTCGCGTTGAAGATGCTTCGGGAAGTGGGTCTTGAATCCAAGGCTTTCAACAAGCCGACCCAACTTAGCGGTGGAGAGCAGCAGCGCGTAGCCATCGCCCGAGCGCTTGTAACAGAGCCCAGCATAATACTGGCGGACGAGCCGACGGGCAACCTAGACTCAAAGTCGGGGGCTGTTGTGGTCAAGCTGCTCAGAGAACTTACGCGCAAGGGAAACACGGTGATTGTTGTGACACACAACATGGATGTTGCGAGAGCCGCTGACAGAATCGTCTACATCAGAGACGGCAAGATAGAAAAAGAAGAGAAACTGGCTTTAACGGGTAACGCGTGATGAGGCAAAAAACACTGCTCGTAATCGTGTCTGTGCTGGCTGCTGCGCTGAACCCATTTGTCGCTCAGGCGCTGGCTGTCCAAGTCGTGGACGTTGTCTGGGGCTCTCCCGAAAACCCGGAACGAGCAATACCCGGCGATGAAAACATCCAGCTAAGCATGGTAATCGCGAACGTCGGCAACAAGCCGGTATGCACGCTTGAGGCCGTGATAATCCCGAAATATGGAAGTGACCTGCCGATCGAAAGCTGGGACGGCTCCGGCACTTTAAACGCTTTCCACACTGGACAGCTCCAGCCTGGAACGATGGCCACGCTGGTCTTCCACGTGAACGTCGCCAGCGGATATCAGCCGGGCACCTATGAGGCTGACGCGAAAATCACGTACAGGGAGTGCAGCTCCACCTCCGACCTTCTGCCCAGAGGACAGCTTACCACAACCATCTCTCTGCGCATATTCCAGCCGCCAGCCCTCAGGCTCGTTCGGTCAGCATGGATAGTTGACGGTGTGGAAAGGCCTGTGGGCCCTGGCACGGGCCTCGCCGTTCTGAGGCTTTTCTTGGAGGCGCCTTCCAAGACCTCCGTAAGAAGCGTGGAGGCACAGCTGACCTTACCATCAAGCTTAGCTCACCCCAGTGGTGAAAACAGACTTTCCGACACATATCTCGACACGGTTCCAGCCGGAGGGTTCTTCACGCTGGATTTTCCGCTTGTCATCCCCTCGGACGTTAGGCTTGGAACACACGAATTTGAGCTGGAGCTCCGGTTCAAAAATAAGTATGGAACAACGGTAACCCAAGAGATGTCATTTACGGCTGAGGTTACGGGAAGGGAGGAAGTTGAAGTCAGCGCCCGCCCGCAAAACTTGCGGAGAGGAGCGGGCGCAGACCTGTCTCTCACGGTTGAAAACACAGGGACAGCACCCGCCCACAACGTGGAGATGGAAGTCAGGTCCGACAGCCCGAAGATACAGGTACTGCTCACGAAAACGACTCTGGGAGTCATCAACCCCGGCCAAGAGCTGGAGGTAAAAGTACCGCTGTACGTCGACAGAACGGCTGAAGCAGGTATTTACTCAGTCACATCTCTGTTGAATTATCAGGACGGGTTGGGCAACAGATGGTCGAAAAGCTTCAAAACATCTTTTACAGTCTCCGAGGAGTTCCGCGCAGGTGTTAAAGTGTCTGCTAGCCAGGCTTTTGTCCAGGCGGCGGCGACCACACCGCTGACAATCAACGTCACCAACACAAACCCCTTCACGATAACCGAGGTAAAAATTACACTGTCATCGTCGGGCAGTTTTTTGACAATTGTGGAGGGCGCAACCACGGCATCCCTCTCGCGAATGCTCTCTAACGCGGTTCACTCCATGCCGGTTAAGGTGTTGGCAACTCCTCAAGCGGGAGACTCGATCGGCATTCTGCGGGCTCAAGTGGAATACAAGGATGAAGCGGGTGAAAGATGGGTTGAGTCTGTGGACATCCCCCTAGCCGTCAGAGCCGACATCGAGATAAGGTTCAAGGGAGTACAGCTTTCACCTTTGAAGGTTAGCCCCGGCGAGACCGTCGACGTTGCGGGAGACATAGTCAACGAAGGCGCTAACGTGGCTAGAGCTGTCTCAGCAGAGGTTGTCGGTGAACCGCCTTTCGAAGCGATGGGAGAGTCGCGTGCCTTCGTCGGAGCCGTAAACCCATCGCAGGTCTCCGCGTTCACCCTCAACTTCCGTGTCGGCGAAAACGCAAGACCTGGCAGATACCAAGTCACCGTCAAAGCCGTTTACAAAAACGGGTTCGGCGAAACTTTCATCAAGGAGACGACGCTGAACTACGAGGTGGTGGTTGCTGACACGCGAACAACACCACAAACACAGGGACAAGCACCGGTTGTCGTCAACCAGTCTTTCATAATGGTCGCTGTAGCGGTTTTTGCTGTCATCGCCTCCGCTTACCTGATGGTCAGGAGGAGAAGGAGGGCGGGTTGAAGCCTGCTGACTATCTAAACTATGCATGGGGTGCTTTGAAGGAGAGAAGGCTGAGAACAACTCTCACCGTGCTCGGCATAGTTGTGGGCCCTGCTTTGATAACAGCGTTGAATGCAACAACAGCCGGGCTAACACAAGCAATCATCTCAAACCTGCAGGTCTTCGGAGCCGACATGATACTGGTTCAGCGTATCGGAGACTTCAACTTCGACGACTCCGTCGTAAAATCCATACAACAGTTCCAAGGGGTTAAGGAGGTCTACCCATATTATCTGATTGGTTCGGGTGAGATAAAGACACGCGGTAAGTCATTCGCGATGGACCCAACCCGGTCGTACACCGTTTTAGCGGTTGAGTTGAAGAAGCTTCCCAACCTCTTTCCCAACATAAAAGTCGAATCGGGACAGGTCATCGACAACCCCGGCTACGCGGTTGTCGGCTACAGCGCGTGGAACCCCAAAGACCCCGACA
>JAWBJZ010000008.1:0-40048 GCA_038832005.1 Candidatus Caldarchaeum sp. | reverse complement strand
GAGAACGTCTTCAAGCTTGAGGCCTTTCTCGCCGAGAGTCTTAGACCATTTCTCCTTGAAGCTGTTGAGCAGGCTTTCAAGCTCCTCAGCCTTGACGTTCTTGTCAGCGGCCTTAGCCATCAACTCGTCGACGTCTTTCTTGATGCTTGCGAGAACATCGCCCGGGTTTTCAAACCCAGCCTCCTTCAGCCTGCCGAAGACATACAGCTCCTTAAGTCCTGGCAGCCTCTCGCCCGTCTCCTCTATGACGCCGCCTTCGACAACCTCTTTGACGAGCTGCTGCCAGCTGATTGTCTTCCACTTTCCGCTGCCTCTCGGCCCAGCTCTTTTCAGCGGCTTGACTATTCGATACGGGTCGTAGACGTAGTGGATTCCGTCTTGGCCGCGGGCGCACAGCGTTCCTGTGAGCTTGAGCGATTGCTGCACAGGTGTTTTGTAGTCTAGCGTGTCGTAGCGGCTGAGCTGATGGCTTGCCGAGACATATCTGTTGTAGGGATGGTAGGGGTTGCCTTCTATTCTGTCTATGACTTCCACGCCGTCGTAGGTCGAGACCCTGACCCTTATCCCGCATCTCACGTTGCAGCCCAGACAAGATGTGTAAACGTATCTGACGCCAGCTCCCGCCAGCCTGTCAGGCTTGTACAGTGTTGTCGTCGGCTTTACGATTCTGTCGACGGTGTTCCAGTAGCCTGCGATGAAGACGCCTAGGGCTGCGGCGCCCACAACACCTTTGACCGCTGTTCTTCTACTGACCATGCTCTCTCACCTCCAGCGGGAAAACAGTCGAGAGCAGGATGAACAGAGCTATCCCCGCCGCCGCAGGCGCCACCGTCTCCAAAACCCATGGGCCGTGGAGCTCTGCTTCAAGGAACGCAAGCCCTGTTTTGGAGATTAGTTGGCCGTTGATGAGGATGTTCCATTTGTTGGTGAGGGTTCCCGCCAAAGCCACTATCGACACAGCTATGCTTGCCAGCGGATATCTAATTGACAGGAGAGAAAGGAAGAATGACAGGAGTAGCAGGCCTATCACGGCGTACATCAATGGGAGAAGGGGCGTAACCATCTCAGCCATCGACGGAGACCAAAGCCACCAGACAGCGACCTGCAGCCCTGTCAACGCAGCCACCGAAAGGGAGCCGGCTGCATGTATCTTCAGGATGGGTGAGAGAATCTCACGCTCGATGGCTTTAAGCCTCCAGAGGTAGTAGACTAGGATGAAGACGGCTGTGGCTACGACGAATGTGTCGGCGAAGTAGATTACTGGGAGAAGAGGCCATCCACGCCAAACCGGGTTCCATGTCTGGGTGAAGAGCATCGAAGCAGGGTAGATGCCCCAGAGGGTTAGAGGCAGCAGCATGGCTACGGCGACTGCCTTGGCGGCAAACCCCGCCCTCCTGTATTTCTCAGGTGTTGTTACGCCGAGGGAGAACATCTGGTAAACCGTTCTCCTAACCCCCGTGGCTGTGAGAGAAGCTTGATGAGAGTAGTATGAAAACGTCAGGACGGCGAAGACTATGGAAAGAACCAAGGCTATTGCCCAAGCATATGTCTGCAACGCTATCAGAGACATTCCCGGGTTGTTTGGCGTGGATACTAAGTGTGCGGACGTGAATATCAGCGGGGCTCGGTGAGCTGAGCGAAGGTCTGCCAAAGGCCCTAAAAGAACCACCGCGAAAAAGCCGACGCCCAGCATTGTCATCAAAGGCATGGCTCTTCTGAGAGAGCCTGAAAGATATGCCAGCGAAGCCAAGATAAGCAGGTCTGCGCCCGAAATCAGCAAAGTGTAAGCGAACAGAACCGGATGCCAGAGAAGAGGCTCAGCCGCCTCGTTGGGGAAATAGTAGCCGGGCAGCATCTCACCTGTTCACCTCGTCGGGAAGGCTGAGATAGTATATCTGAGGCTCGGCGCCTGTGAAAGGTTTGAGCACCTGCGTCGGCCTGCTCCGCACGGTCTTTGAAAGCTCGTTATCTTCGGCCAAAGGGCCGAACACCCTAGCCCCCGTGGGACAGGCCTCCACGCATGCTGGCAGAAGACCCGCGGCCAGCCGGTGGTCGCAGAACGTGCACTTGTCGGCAACTCCTTTGATTGGGTTGGTGAAGCGGGCTCCGTATGGGCAGGCTTTGATGCATGCTCCGCAGCCTATGCAAAGCTCGTCGTTGACAAGGACGAGGCCGTCATCTGTCTTGTAGGTGGCTCCTGTAGGACATGGCGGAACGCACGGCGGGTCGTCGCAGTGATTGCACTGTTTGGGGATGAAGATGTTTGTCCCATCGGGTTTTTCAAGATGTTCTATCCATGTTCGAAAATTTCCCAGCGGAACGTTGTTCTCGGCGGCGCAGGCGACAACGCAGGCCATGCAGCCATAACATTTATCGACGTCGATCAGCATGGCATATCTTTTCGAAGCCCTTTCAGCCGCGGAAGATTTTAGAGAGGGTGGGAGAACAAGTAGAGCTGCCGACGCTGCTTTGAGGAAATCTCTCCGAGTATGCGACATTTCACCAATATGGACATCACTCATTTACTTAAGCAGCTGTCTACAGATGTAGACTTTCGCATACGATTATCCTTCCTCGGGCTGTGGCTCGGGGCCTTTCTCCACCTGCTGCCTGGCAACCTGAACGACTGTAAACTCTTGCTTAAGCAGTCTGTTATACAGTCGTGCGTCAAGCCTGAACTCTTGGAAATACCTTCTCAAAGGCTGGTCAACCAGCTCCAGGTCGGCTTCATCCAGCCTCCTGACTTCGACGCTCAGCTCCTTGTAGTACTTTGAGGTGAAAAGCTTTGAAACCCTCCGCAAAGCCTCGCCTGACAGCTTCTTTCTCACGTCGTCCAAGGTTATCTCAGGCATGGCTTCGAAAAACCGTAAAACATCTTCCGCAACCAACCCCTCTAGGAAGAGGCCGCGTATGTAGCGTATGACGTCGGGCTTGGGAGGCTGAAGCCCAATCCTCCACCTGTCCACACGGCCTCTGACATATATTCTGCCGCCAACCATCCCCGTAGCCATGTAACGTCCAACTAGACATGTATCAAGGTCCATCGAGTCTATGCCGAGAACCATCGCCACACCGCCCGCCATGTATTCGCCTAGATAGTCGTCGGCTCTGCCTCCAACAATCAGATACGGCCTGCTGTTCCTGAATTCACGCATCTGTATCGCAGCCCTGTTTCCAACGCTTCCCCTCACAAATATCTCGCCTCCTTGGAGGGCTTGGCCTATGACGTCTCTTGCGTCACCATGGATTATTACACGGCCTCCGTACATCGCGTCGCCCACGTCGTCTTGAGCGCTGCCGTAAACGATTATCTCGCCGTGTTTGTTAAAGTTGGCTAAACAGTTTCCAGCCGTTCCGTATAACTTCAGCCTGCAGCCCTGCGGAACGTTGATTCCAAGATATCTCTGGCCGTTGACGTTGATGACATCGACCTCTCTGATGCCTTTTTCGAAAAGTTGTTTGACCATGCTGTTGACCTGGCTGTATCCGAGGCCTTTTGCATCGATAACCGCGTCGCCGGGATGAGGTGGCCGCTCGACTGTATGGTAGAAAACCTCTGCATGTTCACGGCCTGAGATCAGCAAGCCTTTCTTCATGGATGCGAGGAAGATTCCGCCTGGTTTCACAGACCATACGCGGGCTTTTTCGGAGAGCTGTCGCACCTCAGCCTCCTCGCTGGCGACGTAGAACCGTTCATCGTCCATGCCGACGACCAAAGGCCTGAACTTCGACCTGTCAGCGAAGGCAAGCATGTAGACATCCTCGCCGTCGCAGTAACCTGCTACGACGCTGAATGGCCCGTCAAGCCATGCTCCACGGCTCTCAACATATTCCTGAAGAGATATGCCTGCCGCGTTGTTGATTATGTCGGTTTCAAAGGGGTTGACGAGGGCTGCGGCCGTCTTCTCGACGGGCATGTGCTTTATGTTGGTCAGGTAGTCGAGCAGGTATGCGATGAGTTCGCTGTCCGTGCCCACGAAGCTTCTGTATCCTCTGAACCTTATGAACTCCATGTTTGCTCCGAAGCTGCTTATGTCTCCGTTATGGACGATGGCCCATTCTTGGCTGGAGAAGGGGTGGGACCATATCGGGTAAATGCCCGGCGAGTTAGTGGGCTGGCGTGTGTGAGCTATCCACAGGTCTGCCTCAACACCTTTCTCAACTAAGCCATACTGCCCCGCCACGTCAACGGGATATCCAACACCCTTGAAGACTTCGACAAACCTTCCCCACGAATAAACACGGCCCTTTATCCCTGCGTTGAAGAGGTCGTGGTTAATCTTGTCGACCGCTGTCCTCAACGAGGTTTCAGAGGAGTCGACATATGCCGTCCACGAGGCGAACTTGCTCGACGGTGATGTGTCGAAGCCAAGCTCCCACAACCCTCCGTCAGCGTATTCCTTGAAGATGTTTTTGACGTATTCCAGCGCGTCGTCAGACCTTACGAAGACCTTCAGCTTGTGGAGGCCGTTGTAGGGGCTGTCTAGGTTGTATGCTGCGAAGCCTGCGCCGAGCTTGCTGCCCCTGTAGCGGACGCATTCGATGGAGGAAAGCGTGTCCCCCGCCCTTATCTTCGGTGCATCATGTCTGCGGAGGATGCCGAGTATCCCGCATCCCGAGATGTTACGTAGCGTTTCCACCGTTAGCCAACCCCCGCCTGCTTAACACCCAGCTTGAGCCTGATGTCTCTGTCTAGCTCAACGGCTCGGAGAAGCTCTCTGCTTCCCACGAGAGAGTTGTAGATGTTGCTGACGCCCGCCGCTCCTGCCAGAAGCTTCAACTCCCTCTGAACGCCGAGGAGAAGGTTTTCAACCCTTTCACGCATAACGTCAACGCCTGTTTTCACGTCAAACCCGCCTACAGCATATTCTACTGCTTTTGACAGGACTATGGCGTCGGCGCCGAGGGCGACGAGTTTGAAGACATCCTCCGAGCATCTTACGCTCCATCCACCTGCGAGGATGCTGACGGCGTTACGTAAACCCATCCTTCTAAGCTCCACATCAAGCAGCGAGACACCAATCTCCAACGGCGTCTCCGAGCCTATCTCCTCGTCGAGATAAACGCCTGCAACACCCATTCCGACCGCATGCTTCAGCCATGGATAGGTTTCGGAAGGTGGAACCCTGACGAAAACCAGTTTGCCAAGCTTACGCAAGTTGTAGAGAGCTGAAACATATCCAGCATACTTGTCTGTTTCCGCGAGGGATATGTCGGCTAAAAGCCCATCGCCATATCTTTCAAACATGCCGTGCTGTGTCTCGCTCACGTCCACCAGCACGTCCATACAGTATGCTCCCTTGACAACTGCTTCGCAGAACTCTTTGCTGGCGTTGCGGCTTATCTTGACGACGACGGGCATCGAAAGCCTGAGCTTTCCGCCACAGAGGTATACGTATGTTTCAACGGGCTCGCGGTATGGGTCTATGCTTGGACGCGTTACCTGAGCGCCGTCGCTGACAAGCCTGTCGCGTATGAGAAGAGGGTCTTCTATGTGGGGTGGGCCTGTGCTACCCATGCTGGCGATGGGAGGTTCTGCTGGCTGCCGTCCAACTGTTCCGGCCATCTCCTGCAAACGTTTAACCCGTCTTGCATTCCATCCATGGCTCATCAAAAAGCCTCAACCCCCATCAGCTGCATATCGTCAGCAGCCACGTCCACAGCTGTCAACAGGTCGCGTCTTCCTCTGAGATGTTGAATCGACGAAACCCCGACCTCCTCCATTATCAGCTTCATCTCCGCAGTCCATCCTTGTATCATGTTGACAACCCAGTTCGTAGCTGCTTCGAGCGAAAGCAGTTTGACGGGGTTTTCCTCGATTTTGTTGGTGATGACGGCGGGGCAGAAGCCGAGGTGGCATTTGTGAACCATCAGACAGCCCATGGCTATGAGAGGGGCTGTGCCGAGCATGGCTACGTCGGCTCCCAACGCGATTAGCTTGGCCGCATCCTCCGCGCTGGAAACTCTTCCGCCGGCTATGACCGTGAAACCATCCCTCAAACCTTCTCGACGCAGCATCTCATCCACCACAGCCACAGCTATCTCTATGGGGATGCCGACGTTGTTTCTCACAACCTCCGGCGCTGCTCCCGTTCCAGCTCCGTGTCCATCCATTATTATGCCGTCCGCACCCATGCGCGCCACGCCAGAAGCTATGTAGGCGATGTAGTTTGTCACGCCAACCTTGACGAAGACAGGCTTGCCCACAGCTTCCTTCAAACACATTATCCTCTGCCCAAGGTCTTCGATGGAGTAGATGTCGTGGTGCGGGGCTGGTGAAATGGCGTCGACGCCGACGGGGATTCTTCTTGTTTCGGAGATGGGTTTGGTGACTTTGACGCCGGGCAGGTGGCCTCCGATACCCGGCTTCGCACCCTGCCCAATCTTTATCACAACACCCAACCCCGTGTTGAGGACGTCTATGTCAACGCCGAACCTTGCAGAAGCCCATTGAACCGTGATTCTCCTGCATTTCCTGACCTCGGGATGGAGCCCGCCCTCACCCGTCCCAGTCACCACACCCGTCAGGTCAGCCGCCCGGGCGAGGGCAACGTTAGGAACACCGCTTAAAGCTCCGAAAGACATGTCGCCCATGTATAGGGGTGAAGTCATCTCGATGCTTCCATACGCCATCGTTGTGGAAACGTCAACGTCTCCGGGTGTTCTGACGGATGGTGAGGGGTTTTCCAACTCTGCTCTGAACCTCAATCTGTCGAGCAGCCTGTTTGACGTATGCTTAGCCCTGTCCCAAACCATGACCGGCTGGCCGAACCTCGCCAGCTGCCTAATGTGCTCTATCCGCTCAACATTCCAAAACTCGGGCCCATCATGCTTGGGGACGGGTAGGTGCTGCTCGACGAGCTTGGGCGACTGGCTTCACCCCGCTGTGTTTAAATGCTGTCAAAACACCACTATTTAATCATTTTGTCGGACTTTTTAACGAAAAAACACACCGTAAACCGTCGCCAACAACCAATATCCCGTCAAAGAACACGTAACCATCCAAAGCTTAATACACAGCATCCAACTTCTCGCCCACGCCAAAGTATACGGTGGCATTTCTGCTGTGTTTGCTGCTTGTTATCCCCGTCGCTGTTTTCGCGGATGCAAAACGTGCGGGAGGCTGTAGAAGCCCGCCCATCCGGTTATGCCAGGACATCGTTTCAGCGGCTGTGCAGATAGTGGCTGGAGGAGATAGTGGCAGCCCGGTTTTCAGAATAAGCGACGACCCAGCCACACCGCTTGTTGAAGTTGTCTTGTACGGGATGCTGTGGGGTGGAACGAGCAAGTCATTCGTCTACAGCCCTTTGTCCAACATCATAACAGACCTAGCGCCGTTACAGACGACAGGATAAAAATCCCTTAAAGCTGAATAAGGGGTATTTCTCTAAACGTTCGTCAACATGGCTATCCTGCTTATGCTTGGTAATTTTGAACATGCGTCAGTCTCTGAAAAAGAGTTGGCAGGATAAAACGGCGTATGTCGTTCGCAAAACATATTTATTACCAATCTTAAGTGAATGACGTGAGAATCTTTCTAAGGCTCGAGTCTGATATTCCACCGACGTTGACGAAGTATGGTAAAATGAGGATTCCGCCGGCGGCTTTGCCGCTTCTCGCAGGCAAACGCAAAAACATCAACCTCAGGTTCGGGAGCGAGCGGCTGACGCTCAAGATAGACAGGTATGGGAGGACAACACTTCCCGCAAACGTTGCCTCTGAAAGCCGCGGCAAATCCAAGATGATAATCGAGATGAAGGACAGCGAGGTTACGCTGGAGTTTCAATGAAAAGTCAATTATCTTAATCCGAGGAAGAAACTCATAGCCGTCAGTATAAGGATGACGCCGCTCAACTTGGGAAGTACATGTCCATGTTTTTTCAAAACTTGCTCCATGCCCTTGTATATTTTGACGGCGGTCAAGGTTATTCCGATAAGTCCTGCCGCTACCGCCAGCGCATAGGCTAGCATGAGTCTAAGTGGGTCGACGCCTGCTACGGCGAGGGCGAGGAGCGCAAACTCTTCTTCATGAGCGAAGCCGAGCATGAATGCGAAAACTGCTAATCCCGTTAGGGTGAGGTATACTCTTTTCGCATGATAGTGTGGATGGCTGTGAATTGTCCCGTCTGGGTGTTGGTGTTCATGTGTGTGCCAGCCTGCGAAGTTTTCGTGGATGTGGTCGTGCTGTTCTTCACCACTTTCCTCAAGAAGGAATCTGACTCCGAGGACGAAGAGAGCCGCGCCAGCTATGTAGCTAATGTAGCTTGCGGAGAAATCTATGAATGTTTTTAAAACTACGTAGGCGGCGACAACCGCCAGCGAAGAAATCAGATGAAACAGAGACATCATCGTGCTGCCGGCGAAGGCTCTCAACAGGGGTTTGGGATATCTGGCAGCATACAGCATGGCGACCGGCCAACCATGTCCAGGCTCTAAGCCATGCAACAAGCCAACGGCGGCTACAGCTAAATACGCAGCCTCAACCATCAATGTAACAAACTTCAGCAGTATCTTTAAAGGATTTAGTGTGAACAAAGCTTTGACCGATGAGTTTCTCGAAGGCTAGGATGGGCTGGATGCTTGGCTTGTTTTAATTGTTTCGAGTTTTTCGTCGGATAGTTTTTCGAAGATGGGTGTAGGCTTTTTTATCAACGTTCCCGCAGCCAGCGTCCATAGTTTTCTATCCGTCCAAGATATTTTCACATCGCTTTGGCTGAGTATTTCCAGCAACCGCTTAGAGGTGTCTGGTATGAATGGATGCAGTAATAGGGCGAGGGCTTTCACTGTCTGTGCAGCAACGTATAGAACAGTGGCTGCTTCCTGTTTGTTGGTTTTAACGAGTTTCCATGGCTCACGTCTGTTGAGGTAGACGTTGCCGTCACGGGCTAGCTGCATCACGGTCTCAAGGGCTTGCCTTTCATGAACCTTCGATAAAAGATTGTTGACTTCTGTGAACGTTTTCTCAACTGCGTCGAGCATGGCTGTGTCCTCAGCCATCAACAAAGCTGGTTGTGGAATTTTTCCATCGAAGTGGTTGACGATAAATGTGAGAACACGGTGGACAAAATTGCCTAAGCTATCGTTGAGGTCTGCGTTGACAACCGCCTGCAAACCATCGTAGCTAAAATTAGAATCGCTGGTCTCGGGCCTTATCTTCACGAGATAATACCGCCAGACATCAGCTGGAAGCATGGCGATTGCTTGGTCAAGCCAGATGCCGACGCCCTGGCTCTTGGAAAACTTCCGCCCCTCAAACGTGAGATACTCGGTGGCTGAAACCGTGTAGGGTAGGATGTAGGGCTCGCCCGAAGCCATCAACAACGCTGGAAATATGACTGTGTGGAAGGGTATGTTGTCTTTGCCGATGAAGTAGGCTGACTTTGTTTCCGAGTCCAGCCAAAATTCCTTCCAAAGGCTTGGCTGGCCGATTTTCTCCGCCCACTCGATTGTGGCTGTCACGTAGCCTAGAACCGCCTCAAACCAGACGTAGATGGTCTTGCCGCCTGCGTTGGGGAAGGGTGCTGGAATGCCCCAGAGGTTGTCGCGGGTGACAGACCTCGGCTTAAGCCCCTCCCTAACCCAGCTAAGGCTGAAGTTACGCACCTTGTCAGGCAGGGTTTTGTTGGACAGCAGCCAGTTCCTCAGCCTTTCGGAGAAACGCGGCAGGTCAAAGAACCAGTGAGGGCTCGACTCGACGACAGGCTTCTCGCCGCAGATGCTGCAACGCGGTTCCACAAGGTCGAGAGGGTCGAGAACCCTTCCACATGCCTCACACTGGTCTCCCCTTGCTCTTGGATAGCCGCATGAAGGGCAGACGCCTGTGACAAACCTGTCCGGCAGAAACCTTCCACAGTTCCTGCAGTAGAGCTGGCTAACCTCCTGCTCGTAGATGTAGCCGTTGTTGTAGATCTTCATGAAAAGTTCTTGGCAGAACTTTATGTGGACCTCGTTGTGGGTGCGGGTGTAGTTGTCGAAGGAGAGGTTGAATTTTTTGAACAGGTCGACGACTATCGCGTGGTTTCGGTCGGTTATCTCACGAGGGTCAACACCTCTCCTCGCAGCCTCAACCTCTATAGGCGTGCCATGCTCATCCGAGCCGCTCACGAAAACAACCTCCTCGCCGACAGCCCTCAAATATCGCGCGAAAACGTCAGCCGATAGCTCCGACCCTATCAACGTCCCTAGATGGGGTACGGTGTTGATGTAGGGCCATGCACCGCAGACAACCCACTTGCCTAGCTCAGACCACCTAAGCTTAAAGACGCCAGAGGCTGGTTAAAAACTTTGGCCGCCTTCCCATATGGGAAGAAGGTCTAGCAGCTGGTTGAGAGATTTGATGACGTGGTCTGGTTTGACGGGGCATGTTTTTCCTCCTGAACGGTCTAGTAGAACGGCTGTCATGCCTGCGGCTTTCGCCCCCGCTACATCGTTGACGGGGTCGTCTCCAACCATCACACATTCAGATGGCTTGACATCAATCATCTCGGCGGCCAGCAGGAAAGGCCTTGGGCTGGGCTTGGCTTCGGGAATATCCTCACCAGCCACGACGACCACTTTGAAGAAGCGGTTGAGGCCCTTCTTCTCCATCCTCATACGTTTCATGCCGTAAAGCCCGTCGGTGTTTGTTACAACTCCGAGGCTGTAGTGTTTGCTGAGTCTTTCGAGGACTTCGACGGTTTCGGGGAAAACCTCGCCCTTCATGAACTCCTCCCAGTAGGCCAGCGACCAGCTGCGCAACAACCCATCGTCAACCCTTCCGTCAAACCCCAGCTCCCACAAAACATGCATCCAAATCCTATCCCTGTCGTAGAGGCCCTGCATCTCCAAAACCCTCTCAACATGCTTTACAGTGCTGAAAACCATGTCCACATCCACGGAACCGTTGAGAAACCTAGCTATCTCCCCAGCAACCCTCCTCTGGGCGTGTGGAAGAACGCTCGCCGAGTCAACCAATGTGTTGTCGAAGTCGAAGAAAACAGCCTTCAACCCACGCCCCATCAAAAAACCTGTAAATATTAACCCTGACGTCTTCATCCAAGCATGCTTCTAGAGAAAAACCAACACATGTTCTAACTATACGTACGCCATATCTCTTAAATCCAGCGTGTTCGGTGAGGTGGCTGAGATGAGGCCGGCGGTGGCGTTTCTGCTTTTTTCAGCCGTTTTGTCCGGCTTTATCCTCGGCCAGCTAACCCCCCTCAACACATCGAACAACAAAACCTTTTACTCAACCATAACCGAAACCGTAACAACGACTTCTCTAAGCACAACCACGGCAACTGTCAAAACATACCTTACATCAGCTGTGACAACAACTGTGGTGCGGAGGACGACAGAGACTGTTAGCCAGCTGGTTCCGCCGTCAGATTTGAGAGTGCAGGCCGCCGACTTTAGACAGATTGTGCTCAGCTGGCGGGACAACTCGGTGGGCGAGGATGGCTTCGTGATAGAGAGGAGCGAGGACGGTAAGGTCTTCTCAGCCATAGGTAGGACAGCCCCCAACGCTATCAGCTTCGCAGACGCGTCCGTTGAAAGGGAGAAAACCTATCTCTACAGGGTAAGAGCCTTTCGTGGAAGCGTTGTAAGCAACGCGTCCAACACCGTCGTGGAAACGGCGACACCATATGGAATCCCTCTCAGCAACTACTTCGGCGGCTTGGGAGAGGTTGAAACAGGCATTACTAACGCAGCGAACATGCGTGAGGGCTTTGCAGACATCTTCAACCCTTACTGGAACTGGCAACCATGGCCTTCAGGCTCCAAAGGAGCCAGCGTGGAAGCATCCATAGACTTCCAAGAATACGTCTCAGGCGCCGGCAGCCAGAAAATCACTATAAAAAGGGATAACGAATCAGGCCCGGAAACAAGGCTGATCCTCTCGTCCTACGTTGTCAGGTCGAAAAACCCAAGATACTCGGTCTTCTACCCGCTTCCAGGCGACAAGGTTGTCTTCAGCTTCCAAGTCAAAACAGGAGAGAAGATTTCAAACATCCAGTATGAGGTTATGCTCTACTTCATTGTCCGCGACAACACGGGCAACGAGCGTTATCTCTCACCCCTTTACGTGCTGAGGTCGGGGAACTCGACACCATTCTGGACGAAAATCTCGTTCACTGCTGAGGCTCCCGCAAACCTAACGGCTGCGAGGGTCCTAATAGTTTTCACATGCGTGAGGTCCTGTATGGGAACGTTCTGGCTTGATGATTTTGTTTTGCGCACGGAGCCTGAGAAACGTCTCCCGCTGGTTGGCAGGGTTGGAAACAACTTCAAGCTTGCTGCAATACATGGGACAGTCGTGATGACCGAGCCTCTGGAGCTGGCTCAGAAATACGACCTGCTGCTCGGAGGCGGTTACTACAACACATACGTCAAAGGAATAAACCCACAGGTTGTCAGCCTCTACTACTTCAACGACCCGTCTCTCGTCGTCAGCGTTAGAAACAGCTCAAACACACCTCCCTGCATGCTTCGCTGGAACGGCAGCAAACCTGTCTACGAGTTCAGACCCTACAGAACAATCTACAAGAAGGTCTTCAGCGAATGGTTTCTAAGCTCAGCATCGTCTTCAAAATATCCACGGGAAGACGGCTCCGGATACTACATCGTCAGAGAAAAGTACTGTGAGTTTCTGCTGGACATTGGCCGCAAGGATGTTGTTGACGCGGCTCTGAAAGGTATTGAAAAGCTTCATGCCTACGCAGGCTATAACAATCCTCTACTGTCGCCCATCCTTTTCCACGACAATCTTCCGAACTTCATTTATCTATGGAACATGGATGGGATGCCGCCGTCAAAGTATCCAGACCGCTCCGTAAGAAAGACCGTTTTGGAAAACATGCTCAGCCGGTTGAAATCAGAGCTTATAGACACGGGTCCTGAACGTAAAATCATAGCGAACATTGGGACGTATAGAGACGAAAGGTTCGAGCTTCTGCTGAGATTTGACTATGACGGAGTCTTCATCGAATACTTTACACAGATATTCAACAGAACCCATGACGCCCAGCTGCTCTACAGACAGTTTCAAGTCCTAAACGCGTATCCCGAGGATAGGTTTGTTATCCTGGTAGATGTCGTGCCCGCTGGTTATGTTGAACAATGGAATCAAGACCCGAGGCTTGTCCCTGAGGATGTTCGGAGACGGTTCAACTTCGTCATAGCCTCCCTGTATCTCGTCAACAAGCCAAAGACATACGTCGCGCTCAGAGGGGGTGAGGGTGAATATACAACACCTTCATACATTCTGAAAGATTTCTACATCCCTGTCGGCAGCCCGTTGACAGGTATTGAAGTTGTTGAAGGGGATGAAAGAGGCGCGTTGTTTATACGTCGTTACAGCAACGGAATCGTTCTTCTGAACACTGCAAACGGAAGAACTTTCACATACTTTCTCGCTGAAAGGCATCGTGACAGGGCGGGTAACGTGTTTGATGGCTTGATTGCGATACCGCCTCAGACCGGGTTTGTGCTTTATAGAGATGTGAGCCAGCGTTCTGCAGTTGCGTCAACCGATTTTCCAAACCCGCCGTTCTCAACGTTTGTTCACTACATGCATATGTTGGGGATGTTTTACATCGCTGCGGAACTTCTCTTCATAACAAAGCTTCTGGACAGTGTTAAAGATGCTTATGATGCAGGAGGCTTTGTGAACGCCATGACGTACCCGACGAAGCCGATTACGAGGAAAATGAAGAGCGCCACGAGCAGGGCGACCAGCTTGACAGCATCTTCGGGGTTGAGGAAACCGATTAACCCAGCCCACCATGCTGTGTAGAAAACCCCGCCGCCGGCGGCGAAGAACATGAGGAAATAGCCGAATAACCTAGCTGTTTTCACGTCTGAAAAAGCGTTGTAAGCCTCCATATAACGCTAGTCAAAGCCCCTCCAGCAATTATTTTAGCGGTTTAGCCAGCTCTGTTAACTTGGGCCATTTTTATCACCTCTTTTATGCTTTCCACAGGCGTAGGGTCTCCGGCTAGCTGAACACACAGCTCAAAACGTAACTATCGTCTTTCCTAGCTACACCAGTCTTAGCCCTAGGTGGAAGAAGACGGTTGAGACTCCCAATCAAATATGGCGCATGAAACTTTGTGGAAATAGGACATACGACCCTCTATACCTCATTCATTTTCGGCTAAAAATGATAATAGCTATGCATAGTTTGCGTAAAAGTGTATAATACTTATTAATCAGTGGCTAGTGTGTGTTATGGGATAGTGGGTATGACGGTCTCTTCTGTAGATCTCTCAGCCGAGAGGAAGGGTATTCTTGCTGCTTTCATTCGTTTCCTAAACGATAGGTTAGGCTATGACTTCAACGTTGAGAAGGAGTTCGATAAGAGGTTTCTCTTGCAGAAATATGTCTTCCTAGCCAAGTATCTTGGTCTAGACCTAGCGTATGATTACTCGCTCTACATGTATGGCCCATATTCCAAGGAGCTTGCAGATGACTACTATGAGCTTGCGCGGCAAAAAGTTCTGCCGGAGGCGAGTCTTCCCCCAGAATTCAATGCAGACGCTTTCGTCAGCCTTGTTAAAGATAGGGATGCCAAATGGCTTGAAACGGCTGCTAGCATACTAATGGTCTTGGAAAAATATCCAGGAATGTCTGAGAACGAGGTCTACGATATATTGAGGATGTCGAAGCCCTGGCTAACTTATGAGTCCTTCGAGAAAGTCTATAAGATTCTTTCTATGAAGCAGCCGGTCTGAACACTTACTGGACATGAGTGTCAGGCCGGAGTATTTTTATCTTGACACAAACTACTTGATAAACTACCTCTCGTTTAGATATGATTCAATAGCTAAGAAGATGTCTACCGAGCGTTACGCTCGAATTACTGCAAATAGCGTGATAAAGAGCCTTTCACAGAAGATCAAGATACCATTCATAGTTATCTGTGAGACCGTTGCACAGTTAGTCAAGCACGAGGTGAACATCGGGGTCGTCAATTTGTTTGGAGGACTCGAGGTCGCATATCTCAGGAGAGAATTCCTAACCGATTTCTTAGATATCTTACAGAATCTCGCGGATAGGGATAAGATGCTCGAACTCATAGACTGCGTGATAGTGGCCTTCTCAATAGCGAGCCCCGAATGCTGTGGTCTTCTCACATTCGATAACAAACTGATTAAAAATAAAGCAATCAAAGATATAGTAAAAGGGCATCCAAACAGAGAATTTCTGGTAACAAGCGATCCAAGGATATCTTGAAGACGGGTGCTTGATAGGTGTTGGAAAAGTTTAGGTATAGGATAATTCATGAAACGTTTAGGGCGAAGCAGGATTGAGAGATTGATCATGGATCTCGATAGCCGCCAACTTAGGATAGGAGTGGCGTAATATTTGTTGAAAACGTCGACAAGATTTGCAACGGAAGATAGTTCTATAGGTTTAAGACATTGAACCATACTACATCATTAAAGTAAGGGAGTGCTTTGGTGCAGATGTAGTAGGGTGATGTCTAAATGGGAATAGCCGAGGGAGAAGCAGTTTTTATGCGCCTCCGTTTGTGAGACGGGCTCAGGTTTTTAAGCCCTGTTCACGGCTGTTTACAGGCTTGAGTGTGGACAGGAGGCGTGTCGAAGCCGAGCTGCGTGGCAGGAGCTTGGACGTTTTTCTCTACGTCATCAGGGCTGGAAGGCCTGTGGGTGTTAGGGATGTTCAAAGGGGTCTTGGGCTTTCAAGCCCCAGCGTAGCCCACCACCATCTGGAGAAGCTTCACTCGCTCGGCGTGCTGCAGAAAGACGATAAAGGCTCCTACACAGCTTCTGAGAAAGTAGACATATCTGTTCTCCAGTCCTTCATACTGGTTGGGGGAAAACTGCTGCCCCGCATGGCTTTCTACGCCGCCCTGTTCACAACCTTCACCACACTCTACTTGGCCACCCACCTTACCTCACCAGACCCCTACGTCATCGCGCTCGGAGCATCCTCCTCGGCGGCAACCCTATACGAAGCTGTGCGCACATGGCGGAAAAAACCATGGTAACCCTCTGTTCTAACGAATGGACTTATGAGGGGGTTTGAGAAGGTTTTGATGTTGAGGCGGTTGGCCCCTGTTCTGCTGGGCGTGCTGGCTGCGCTGATGCTATTCGGGGGAATATACGTTGCCGAACCTCGGAAAGGCGCTGAACTGGTTCAAGCGGCAACGCCTGAAATACGGTTAAAGACGGCTGAGACTAATGAGCCAACGCTTTTCATCACGATTGGCACGGCGTCGCTGCTGACAGCCCTGTCAATCTTCATAGCCCTAACCATCATTACACGGCGTGCGTTGTCAAAACCTGCAGAATACCCATAGCTTACAGGCGGAATTCAATAGCACGACAAGTACCAACACTTATATGTGTGGGGGTCTTGTTAGGCTTGGAGTAGATGAAGCTTAGGAGGATACGGCTGCGCAACTGGAAGTCCTTCAAAGACACGGTCGTCGAGCTGAACGACGGCCTCAACGTCCTAGTAGGCCCAAACGCCTCAGGAAAAACAAACCTGCTGGAAGCCTTCAAGTTCCTCAAGAAAGCCCTCGGCGACATCACATCACCATACGCACCCCATCTCGAATGGTGGTCCTACAGAAACATCGTCTACGGCAACGACGAAACAAAGCCCATAACATTCGAGCTTGAATTCGAATGCCCAGAAAACTACAAGGCAACCTATGAGGTGGCCTTCACCAATATAGAACAAATGGTCAGACCTATCCAGGAAACAATCAACCTACACGGGGTAGCAATGATCAGCAGAGAAGGAGACATACTCAGAGTTGTTAAGGAGAAGCAATTCATCGAAGAACACATAAACACCGTCAGAGAATACATTATACACCGTGTAAAAAGACATGGAATCAAAATAGAAGATATAACTAGGGGAACAGAGACGGTTATCTTGGAAAAAATACCAATAAGCATATTACCGACATTATCATCTTTTGACATAATTGCACCTATAGTTTACAGAGACCTCGCAGTGGAAAACAAAATCGCATTAACTGACATAAGAACACGTGAAATGGTATTCACGCTCAATGGGCAGAGAACTCGTGCAACAAGGATTAACTTGATAAGCCCTTACCTAGAAGATAAAAACGATTCGCTGTTCCAATATGTAACTCGTAATATCAGGCGGTTTTTCAGAGGCGTATCATTCATCCGCCATCCTGACATGGGTAAGGTTCGAGAGCCTAGTATAATGGCTGGTTTTCCCGATACCCCTTCAGAAAGAGGTGAAACGCTTAACCTACTGATCGCCCGGATGTTTCTGTCCGGTGCATTACCAGAAAGAATCGAAAATGCTCTAAAAAACCTGTTCCCTGATTTTGCAATCCAAATAAAGCCAACAGCTGACGGCCGCGTTTTTCTCTCTGTAACAGACAAGCTTAATGGGGCTGAGATACATCCGCCGAGCATACCCGACGGCTTTTACAAGCTTCTCCACATCCTGACGGCGGTTGAGAGCAAGCCCTCCGTATTATGCATAGACGAGCTGGAGAACTCTCTTCACAGCGAAGTCTTAGAATATGTTGTGCATGAATTGAAGAACTCGGGTGTTCTCTGCTTGGTTGCCACTCATTCGCCTGTTGTTGTTGACGTGGCTGGTTTGGAAAGCCTTTTGCTGGTGGAGAGGACACCTGAGGGCAGCGTTGTCAAGCGTGTGGAAAACCTCGAGCAAGTCAGGCGGTGGATGAAGGAGAAGGGGTTGACGCCGAGCGAAATGTGGCTATACGGCCTACAATAACATGGTCAAAACTATTTTCTGCGAAGACGCATACGGAAAAGGCTTCTTTAGAAACCTGATAAAGAAAATCAAAAAAGCTGAACCCCACCAGCTAGGCATCTCCATAAAATCAATGAAAGGGCCTTTTGACAGCAAGGCGGCCAGAGCGGTCGCCGCCGCCAGAATGAGAGGCAAGGTTATAGTGGTCGTCGATGCGCACGGCAAAACCCCTCTCGAAGTAGAAAGTAGCGTTAAACAGGCTTGCGGCCCGATAGACGGTTTACACGTAGTGGTTGTGGAGAACGCTATTGAGGATTGGATTGTGGCCGGCGAATGCGTAGACCCGCGGAAGGAAAATGCCCTGAGCTATCTGAGACACAACCACAGGTATGAGAAGTACAAGCTCCCGAGCTATGGCGAGAGAATAGACGCTGAGAAACTCGCGCAAAAACTGAACAGTTTTAAAGATTTTCTTGAAGCTTTGGACGACCCGTAAAGAGCTTGAGCCCACAGTTTCCAGCTGTCTATACAGCTACTCTCATAGCCTTGTACTGTTGTCTGAGTTTGTTGAAGTCCGTTCCCATCGTCTTTATGTGCGTGTATGTTTTGGCTTTGCCTATCGCCCTCTCATACTCCTTGCCAAGCCTTGTGAAATATTTTTCCAGCCTGTCGAGCCAGAACCTTGCGCCTGCGTTGAGGATTGTGGTGGTTAGGATTCGGAGCAGGAAGCTGTCTTTGGAGATTTTGAAAGCTATGGATTCGGCCATGCGTTTTGTGTTCCGCCAGCACACGTATATCAACGCCGCCTGAGCTGGCGTCAGCTTTGCGTAAACATCCGTCAAAACGTTGGTTCCTCTGAGAGAGCCGAGGTTGACCAAAGCCATGGGCGTAACCGTGAAGTAGAGGTTGAGCGAGGCCATGTAGTTTATCAGCCCTATCGTATCCCAGCTGTCTTCGTCTGTCTCTCCTTCCTGTCCTAGGATTATGGTGTAGGCGGGTATCCAGTAGGCGGCGTTGTAAACCTTCTGGCCTTCGACAACTATCTCCGCCCACGTCCCATCCACACCAACTTTCAAAGGCTTCGCCTTGTTAGCCATGTGCTTGAGGATGAGCTTGTCGCTTCCAGTCTCAAGCCCAATCTGAACACCTATATGCTTGTCAGGCCCGGCTCCAACTATCTTGGCTACACCCATCGCGGCCTCAGGGTCTGCTGCAGCAGGCGCCAGCGTGGCGTGCATCGGGTTGGCTTTGCTGACCCTAGACATGACTGTTCTGTAAAGCCTGAAGATGGCTTCCTTGTTGGGCCAGAACTGCGGGTCGCGGACCATGTAAGCCCATTGGTTGTCGGTCACAAACCATGCGTTGTCGATACCTCCCCTCAGGTTGACTTCCACCTCCTCCAACACTTTCTCAGGCGGATAGTAGCGGAGAGGCCTTGTCGTTACCTCGCAGAAGTCGCAGTCTATTCCACATCCTCGCATTATCTCAGCTTGGCCGCTTATGGCTGGGTTTACTATGGTGGGGATGTCTTCTATTTTGGGAAGCCTGTATTTCGAGGCTGGGTTCCGGCAGATGAACCTTCCCGCCGGGTCTTGGACGTAGCGGATGAAAGGCCTTCCGTGGGCGTCGAAGGTTGTTGTTTTGTAGCCGTGCATGAACATTGTTTTGTCGAGGCTGTCCTCAACCAGCTGTTCGAAAAGCAGATGCACGATGTCGTCCATCTCGCCTTGGACAACATAGTCTATTCCAAGCCTCTCAATCTCCTCTTTCCTGTGCTCGAACTCCCATTCGCCGGAGCCTCCGACCACAACCTTCGCCCTGCATCCCGTGTTTTTCTTCGCCACAGCTATCAGGGCCATCAGTTCTTCAAACTCTTTCGTCACCCATGATTTTTCCCTGCCGGCGTTGTTGAACATAAGGGTCAAGGGGCCTAGGCCGAGCGGGTCCATCGTGTTAACGCCGATTATCTTCGTGTCGGGGCCGATGAAGCGGGAGACAAACCTTGGATGTGCTACAACTACTTCAAGCTTGGATTTCTTGACGAGGCATGCCTCTATCTTTCTTATTGCGTAAGGGGCCAGCAAAGCCCTTCCATGAGGGTCGTAGGGCACGTCTGGAAGCGAGAGGTAATGGTAAACCGGGCTTGGAACATACTTTACGGGGGCGCATGGGAGGAAGCTTAACAGCGGGAAGTCGTGAAACCTATGCCCCAGCGAGGGGTCGAAGGTTAAGACAACTTGCACCATTCTAACGTGCTGATTTAAAACCTGTATATAAGCCGTTTCAGGATACAGGTCTATTAACGCGCTGTACCGCCTTTCTGGGATGGGCCTGCTTACCTTCTTCAGCCACCCCTCACGGTTCTTCACATCCTTGGAGTCGCAGCTCAACGTGAAAAAAGGCCTGACGATTTTTAGCATAGCCGCCGTCTCACAGATACTCGTCTCACTCTACATCGTCGGCTACAAAACCGTCTACGAGGTTGCTTTGGGAGAGTATTCTATGGCTGAGATACGTCTTTTCAGCCCCGACTACTTGGTGATGTCAAGCCTGACGACAGTGTTCGTGGCGTTGGTGATGCTTGTGGGGGTGGGGAGGATTATGGGCAGGCTTTTCGGAAAATCCAGCGCTTCGATGAAAACCTTCATCAACGCCGTGCTCCACCTCTTCATCATACTGGCAATTGTAAACATTGTCTACGTTGCGTTCGCCGCTGGCGCGCCGTCCGAGAGATACTATGTTTTCGGAGTTGAGTTCACGGATGTGGTTTTCCACGGCGCGAAGCTCGTGTGGACTGGGTCTGAAGGAGGGAGGACTGGTGTCGAGGCTGACATACTCTACGCCAAGAAAGCGGATGTCGCAAGGGTTCATCAAAACCAGACGCCTGTCGCGTCTGGTGTTTACACGGCTGAGGAGATAACGAGCCTTCTGAGGACGACGCAGCTTAAAGCCACGCTCACGCAGCCATCAGCCCCTCCCCACGCGCTGCCGGAAAAAATAGCTGTCGAAAGCCTCAGCTTCACAAGCTTGAACGCCAAAAACGTTGTGTTGACTTCTGTGGCGGCGGTGAGAGGTGAACCGGGTGCTTTTCTCGTCCAGCTTAGCCTCGTCAGAAACGTGTCGTGGAAGGCTTTGACATCGGTTTATCTCGGGTTCTGCGTTTCAGCTCTTCACAACACTTCGAGAAAAATGTCGCCGTTCGTCATGTTGATTTCTTATCTTGTTTTGACAAACCTTGTGCCAGCGTTGTTTTAACTCTCACGCCTGACAAGCCTACCCTCCACCGTTATCTCACCTTTCATCACACGTGTCGATGAGACGGGCTGGCCATCCTCAGCCACGACGAGAGGGCAGACAAACACCTCGAGAGGCTTCATCATCCTCTCCACCCGCTTCGAGTTTATCTCCACAGCTCTGCTGGCTGTCGAAGGGCTGACTACTAAGGCTTCGATCGTTGGGTCCTCGACCGTTGGGCCGTATGGGTCTTCCAGCTTGACCATTCTGCTTCTCTCAGCCCATCCCTGTGCTGCGAGAAACCGCCTGATCATGGCGGTCCTCTCCTCGAAGGATGGTATGGGATGTTGTTTGGAGAGGGTGGATGCGTATGCGTCCGAGGTGACCCCTATGATTACTTTTTCAGCGGTCTGGAAAGCTGTCAGCAGCAGCGCCATATGCCCTACATGTATCATGGAGAAGGTTCCGCCTAAGGCTGCCAGAGTGTAACGCGGTTTCTCAACATTTTCCACCTTCAGCATTTGAAGAACTTCGCCGCCGGTTTTCCTCAGCTCCCAGAGGATGACCATCGCCTCCCCGCTTGTCATCCCAAGCCTGCTGACAAGCTCCTCAACCGTGATGTCCGGCTTGCTGAGAAGTATCTTGTCGCGGACGTAGGCTTTGTGACTTGCGTAAAGAGGTAGAGCATGAACCGTCTCCACGAGAACATGCCACTCGACCTTTGGATAAAAAGGCTCCACAGCAGCCCCCACGTCAACTCACTATATTATTGTATGCGAAAAACTTATTATGCCTGCTTTAAGCCCGTCTGTCAGACGGATGACGGTAAGCAGGGCGGATGTCCTGGCTTCGCTGGTGGAGCAGCTTGAGTACTGTGAGAGGATGCTGGCTATGGAAGCCCGGCTCGACCTCGTCGTCGTAATCCTCGAGGAGCTTATTCAAAAGCTCTCCAGCGGGTCGCCGGGAATCGACGAGCAGGAAAGGCTCAGACTTCTTGAAAGAGCTCGTCTAACATACCACAGGGCGAAAACCCTCCTCTACCTAGCCGAAGCAACAAAAGACACGAAATACTAACATCTTCTCCTTCGGGGTTTCTCCAGTATCACCTTTAATAACCCGACTCAACTGTTCGAAACAGGTATGGAGGACATTCTCGAGCTTGTGCTGAGGAGAGGCGCGGAGCTTGGCGCATCCTACGTTGAAGCACGTTTTCAAGCAGACCATCAGTCGGAGGTTTTGCTCAAGAACGGAGTTCCAGAGGTTTCAGCCGAGTCTGTGGAGAAAGGAATAGGGGTCAGGCTGCTGGTTGACGGAAGCCTAGGCTTCGCATATGTCAACAAACTCGACCGCGCGTCAGTCAGAAAAGCCGTGGCTGAAGCCTACTCCATCGCTAGAGCAGCGGCTCAAAAGTCGCAGAAGGTTAGGATGTCTGAGGAAAAGCTTGTCTCGGCTTCCGACGTCAAAAAGCCTCGTGTAAAGTTTGAAAATGTCGACGTCAATGACATGATGGAGCTTCTGAAGGAGGCGGACAGAACAGCCGTCGAGGCGGCGGAGAAACATGGCGTTAAGCTTGTCTCACGCATCATCAGCGTAGGCCGGTGGGATACCGAGAAACACGTCGTCAACAGCGACGGCGGCAACGTCAGGTATAAGGTCAGCAGAGCCGCATGCCACTACATAATCACCGCCTTCCACCCGCAGAAAGGCTCCGTCCAGCGTTTCGAGAACTTGGGCGAGGCTGCTGGATGGGAGGCTGTGGAGAGATGGGACTTGCCTCGGAGAATGGGCTCCGAAGCTAGGGACATAAGCATGGCTTTGACGAGGGGCGTCGAGCCGCCTAAAGAGCCGTTGGACGTTGTTTTAGGCTCGGAGATCGTTGGGCTTGTCTGTCACGAGTCATGCGGCCATCCCGGCGAAGCCGACAGAATGTTGGGGCGCGAAGCCGCTCAAGCAGGTGAAACATACGTAAAGCCCGACCTGCTTCGAACACGCATCGGCTCCGAGCATGTCACCGTCGTGGACGACCCACGTCTCCCCCATTCCTTCGGCTACTATCTTTACGACGACGAATGCGTGGCGTCGCGTGAACGTGTGTTGATCGACAAAGGTGTTTTGAACGAGCTTCTCCACAACAGGGAGACTGCGGCGGAACTGAACACGCACAGCAACGGGGCCTCAAGGTCAAGCAGCTACAGCCGAGAGCCCATCGTCAGGATGGCGAACACCTACCTCAAGCCCGGCGACCAAAGCCTCGAAGAACTGATCGAACAGGTTAGGAACGGTGTTTACGTTAAATGTTATCAAGAATGGAACATCGACGACCGTCGCTGGAACCAGAGATACGTCGGCGTCGTCGCCTACCTGATCAGGGACGGGGAGCTGGCTGAGATGGTGAGAGACCCTGTCGTGGACCTTACGACAAAAGGCCTCTGGTCCTCGGTTGCCGCTGTGGGAGACGACCTCAGCTTCTACGCGGGCTACTGCGGGAAAGGAGACCCCATGCAGGGCATACCCGTCTGGTTCGGAGGACCTTCGGTGCTTTTGCACAACGTCAGGCTTGGTGTACGACGTCCTGCGTGACCCGGCATGTCCGATGAAGACATAGAGCTGAAAAGACTGCAGCTCAAGCGGATGATGAAGCTGATGTCGCAGAAGGTGCAGCAGGAGGCGGTGAAGCAGCAGACGGCCCAGGATGTTGAGCCCTCGCCGCTCGAGATTGTCAGGTCAAGGCTGGGTGAGAGGGGTGGGGAAGTTCTCTCAGCAGCCCTCGAACAATATCCTCAGGAAACCATGGCCATAGTGAACAAGCTTGCTGAGCTGATAAAGGCTGGGAAGATAACGGAGCCGATAGATGGCGGAGAACTCTACAGCCTATTCAGAAGCCTCGGGCTACGCGTCAAAATCGACACAAAAATAATGTATGTTAAGAGAGGGGAGGCGAAAGACCTTAGAGAGCTTTTCCGATAAGCCTACCACTCGCCCTTGTTTGCGTAGGGGATGCTCCACAACGCAACCGACAGCGTCACAGCCTTAAACCAAGCGCTGTGCATCTTCTCAACCTCCTCCGGCGAATGACCTTTCTTAGCAAGGAAAGGTTTGATGGTCGCTGTTATGGGGACGATGAACGCAATCATGTATCTCAGCGGAATGTGTTCGACTGAGTCAACTCTGTCCGTCTTATTCTTCTTCGACCTGTGATGACGTTGACCTATCTCATACTGGTAGTCAAGCCACTCGCGGTCATACACTCTAAAACATATGTCAAGAATCCACTGGCCAAACCGTCTCCTCACAGCCTGCAGATACTCTGATATGGGCTGCCCCGTCTTCCTGTCCCCGAAGTAGTAGACAAGATGCTTGTGTGAGCCAACCCATCCATACCAAAGGTCCAGAACGTCTTCAACCTGGTCCTTCAAAACCTCTCCAGCCAAACGGAGGTACTTGATGTCCTCGTCAGTCATCAAAACCGTCTTCTTCAACAGCTCGAACTCGTCGTCGCTGACAGGGGCTTTCGCCAACTCCCTCGAACCGTATGCATATCCTGGAATCTGCACGTTCATGCGTTTACGCCAGCGGCCTGCATATTTGAGAGTTAGCTGACAAAACGGTAAGGCTGTTACCGGAAAGTAACCGCACAAGCTTTTCTAAACGTTTATATCTTTTGTGAGAAGCCACAAACCCATGACCGTCCCTCAGCAGTGCAGCATGGTTACGCTGCCCGTTTTCAGATGCAAGCATACAATACCCATTCTTTCGGCGATGAGAGGTAGCGCGCTCAGGTTCTCCGAGCTTGAGCGAAGGCTCAGCGTCAAGCCATCTGTTTTGGTCAGGAAGCTTTGGCTGCTGCAGCGTGAGGGGCTGGTCAGGGCTGATGGGTGGAAGTACATGCTGACCGAGACAGGGGAGCAGATAACCCGGCTTCTGACGCCGATTGTCTCTGAGGTTTCTCCGCAGGCGTTGGCTGAGGTTCTGAAATGCAAATGGTCTAAGGAGATTTTGACAAGCCTGTTGAAAGGCCCGCGATACAGCGTAGAGCTGGTCAACGGCTTGGACGGATTAAGCTGGAAAGTCGCTTCTGAAAGGTTGAGAAAGCTTCAGAAACACGGGCTTGTTGCAAAAACAGTTCAAGCGGAGACCACGCCCGTCAGAGTTGTTTACAGCCTTACGAGGAAGGGAAAGCTGTTGGCCTGGTGGCTTCTGAGCGCGGGCCTCACCGTCCAGCCGCAGACTATATATAAAACCCTTTAAGGCTTGACGTGGACTATGTCGGAACGCTACGAAATACCCGAAGACCTTCTATACACCAGAGACCATGAATGGGTGAGACATGAAAAGAAGTATGCGTACGTGGGGATAACAGACTACGCTCAGAAAAAGCTGCGGGAGATCATCTACGTCGAGCTACCTCACACAAACGTCAAGGTCAGGGCTAAAGAGGTTTTGGGCACGGTTGAGTCCGTCAAATCCACGGCCGACGTCTTCTCCCCTGTTTCTGGAAAGATACTGGAGGTCAACTCAAAGCTCCTCGACCACCCTGAGATGCTCAACGAATCACCCTACACCGAAGGCTGGATAGCTAAGATAGAGCTTTCAGACCCTTCAGAGCTGGACAAGCTGATGGACGCAGACGAGTACAGAAGGTATCTCGAGGAGCTTGAGGAGGAGAAAACCGAAGAGGAAATGTGAAAAACCCACATGCATGAAGAGAGAGTTTTACTCGCCTTAGACTGCTGGAAGAAAGTTTTCACGCTGAAAACACTGGGCGGTGGATACGTTAGATGTTTTCTGTTGTTTGGTGAGGAAGGGTTGACCGCCGTTGAAACGTCGGAGACCGCTAACATCCCACCATGGGTTGTTGGAAGCACTGGCGACGTAGCTTCAGACATTCTGTCAGGGGTTATCGCTGAAGCCTCACGACAGATGGGGTATGGATACAAGCCTTACATTGAAAAAACCACCGGTAAGACAGTCGGTATGATGCTCAACAGCCTAGGCAACTCCGTCCGCAAATCCTGGTACATTCCATACCAGAGTCATCTGAAGCTCGTCGTCAAGAAGAAGGGTGAGGTTCGTGTTTTAAGCAAGGCAGGTCGTGTTCAGAAATATCTTGTTCACCCTGAATCCTTGCCTCTGTTAAACCAGTTTGTCATGGAGGCTCTCGCCGGCAAACTGGTTTTGGAAACCGTTGCGTGAAGAAATGCATGAACGTTTTCTGCCCGTGTTTGGAAAACCACACGCTTTGCCGGCGGCTGGATGGCTGAGACGGAGCTTCAACCATACGGCCAACACCTGTTTTTATACTCGCACTGGCTGTGAAAACATGTGGTTGAGAGGAGTCGGGACTGGATGGACCAAGCGGAAGGGGACCTTGAGCATGCGAAATCCGACCTAGAACGTGGTTTTTATGACTGGGCATGTTTCTCCGCCCAGCAGTCGGCTGGAAAAGCGGTGAAAGCTGTCTTCCAGAAGCTCGGCGCCGAGGCGTGGGGGTATTCCGTTTACGACTTGCTTATAAGACTCAGAGAAAAAACCACGGTGGACGAAGAGCTTCTAACATATTCGCTGGAGCTGGATAAAGCATACATACCAACCAGATACCCGAACGCACACCCATCCCCCTCCCCACGCAGAAGATACACAAAAGTAGAGGCTGAGAGAATGATAAACTATGCGGAGAGAATCCTCGGGTTTTGCAAGGATATTTTATCCAAAGTATAGTTTGGATGATGTTGTTTCAAGGGTGCGTGAGGCCGTTGACAGGGTTTCAAACAGGCTTGGGTTGTTGAAGGTTGTTGTATTCGGCTCTTATGCGGTGAAAAGGTTCACGGCGTCGAGCGACGTAGACATCTTGATAGTTTACGACGAACAAGTGTGCGACGGCGACACGGTCTACAACGTGTTTAGGACAAACCTGTCTCTCGAAAGGGCGGAGCTACACCTACTTTCAAAAAAGCAGTATCAATCGATGAAAGATGGTAGATGGTTGAAGACCGTTGCCGCTGAAGGTGTTGTGGTGTGTGATGTGTTTCAGGGTTTGAGCTAAGCCTTTATATTGATGTTAGTGAGTTTGTTTGCAGCAGAGCTTTCCGAAGGGGACTGGCTTGGTGTTAGTCAAGGTTCAGAGAATCACAAGTTACACGGACCCGGAGACGATGAGGCCGGGGAAGATTATCGAGCTTGTCGAGGTTAGGAGAGGCGGCGGTTTCCAGCCTGCGGGATTTGGCGAGGAGTCGCTGATGGTGCAGAGGATGCTTCAAACAGCCATGCTGCAGCTTCAGTCGATGGGCCTTATGCCTGTAACCCGCGAAAACATCTTCCCGAAAATAATCCTCTACATCACCGAGCAGGAATACGACATGCTTAACGTCAAGCTCGAGGTTAACGAGGTTTACGAAATTACCTTCAACAACGGCTCGATAAACTTCAAAAGACCTGAGGGAATCGGGTAAAAAATAAGATGGTTAAACTTCAGGCATGTCCACCAGAAATCGTTTGTTGAGAGCGTAGTACACTGTCAGTATGAACCCTCCCAGAAAGATGACGAGCACGCCGAGTATGGCAAAAACCAGCTGATACGGAATCTGGATATAAAGGTTTGAGAAAACAGAAAGGGGCAAGCCAGCGTCCTTGACTAAAACGAGGAATGGGTATCTCCCGGCGTCGTTGATGAATTCGCCGGCGAGCACCGCCAAAACCGCTAAAGGACCAAGAGCAATCGCATAACGCGGAACACTGCCTTCCCCTCGCTTCACTTTCTTCCAGACAAACGCCGAAACAGCGGCTAGGCTGGCGAAAACCACGGCCTTAAGCCCGAACATCGGCAGAAGGTTGAACGTCGCCGTTCCTAAAATGTTATTGTACAGTATTGGTGCGTAAGTGTTTAGAGATGTTAGGTACCAGAGGCCGATGAAGGGTTGCACTGCGAGGAAGATGATACCGTGCCAAAGCCCTATCCACAGGAATTTCGGCGAGACATTGCCTTTGATCGCGAAGAAGGACGCGGTTATGAACCCGCCGACTAACAGAGCACCAGCCCACGTGTGGAGAATCAGCGGCGGGTATAGCGGGTTGGCGAACACCTCAATCCTTGCGGCATCTCTCAGGTTTTGAAGAGCCAAACCAACGCCGTGCGGGTAGGTTATCTCGGCGAAGACGTATCTGAAACCCATGGGGACAGCGAAGCCTGACAACGCCATCACAAAGCCTATGATGGAGTGGATGCGCGGCTCGATTTTGCCCCACGTATACCAGAAAAGCGCAATTGTCGGAATTCTTATTATGATGGCCGATAATGCAATGAGCAGCGGAAAGAACATTACGTCAACAGCTATGGCGAGAAGCGTGGGCAAAAAAGCAGCCAAAACCACGGTGATGACCGTTCCCCAAACACCGCTAAACAACTCGTGAACCACGAGAATCTTGAAGACACGTCGCGACATGATTTCGAGGCTGGGGTCGTTTCGACGCCATGCCAGGAAACGGGCCATGGCTGAGATGAATCCCGTCCCCATGGTGATGTTTACGAATATGATGTGGATTATGACCGCTATTCCGAGGAGGCTGAAGACGAAAAGCTCCGTACCGTTCACTCTTCCTCACCCGCCCCTTTCCTCAGAAGTTTGACGAACAATAGAGGCTTGGTGGCCACAAGATACATGCCGTAAACCCCTCCGAAGGCCATGGCCGTGAAGACCGCTGTGAAAATGGCTATTGTCGCCGGTGGGACTGAAACAGGTGTAACGAGCTCGGCTGGGGTCAGCAGCCCGTAAACAGTCCACGGCTTCCTACCTGCTTCCCTAACGTACCAGCCTAGAACAGCTGGCAGAACAGAGCCTATCAACACAAGCAATGCGAAAAGGAAAACTAGTTGTCTTTTTCCAAACCTGTTGGAGAAGGCTGAGACAATACGGCTGAGCAAGCCGATGTTGAACGTTGCTGAGACAAGGCCGATGACAGCTGCCAAGGCAACCACGCCAGCACCTATCTTGACGTAGAATACTGCATTAATGACCGCAACACGGTTTTGTGCTTCAGCCAAATCCATCAGGCATAGGTCTTTCAGCTTGATGTTGCTGGAGGGGCCCGGGATGTAATTGGGTAAAACCTGTGCCGCGACAATTCCAACCGTTATATCTCCATGCATCTCACATTTTTTAACAAATTCATCGAATCCCAGTATGGGTTTTGACGGGTCTCCGTATGCGAGGAACGAGATCAGCGGGTTTTGCTTTGTTGTGTAAGCTCCCTCCATCATGGCGAATTTTGTCGGCATGTATGCTGCGACAGCGCTGCCCATGTTGTGTCCGAAAACAATCGGCTGGAGAATGAGCAGTATCAGCAGGATGGGGAGGAACGGTCTGATGAGTTTGACGTATTTTGTGTCTCCTGTTCGGAGATGTTTGTAAGCGAAGGCTGCTGCGGCAAAGGCCATGCCTATGATTATCGCGGCTGATAGGTTATGGGCCACGCTTGCAAGCCCGTAGGGAGAGTTGAAGGCTACGAAGAGGTCGTTCAGGCTTATGCCGATGGCTTTGGCGGTTTCGGGGTTCTGCAGAATCTGCGAGGCGGTGCCTGCTGTAAGGAGGCTGTCTACGAGAGCAAGTTTAACAGCTACGAGGACTGGTATGTCGAAGGCTGTGGGACCGTAGCTCGGTAGGTATGGATAGAGAACTGACGCGAGCGGGCCCGTGCCCCACGGGACGTTGAGCCAGCTGTTGACCAAAGTAATCAGAACGCCTGAAAAACCTGCGAAAGCAAAGTATCCCGCCATCAAACCTATGCTCACCCAAGGCTTAACCCAACGCAGCGTGACGATGAAGGCCACCAGAAAGACGATCTCGCCAATGAATGCTACCAGCTCGGAGGCGAGGGGTGCGAAGGCAACGGTGGCGACGGCGTATATCGAGCCGGGCCAGGCTTGGACAAGACCGAACTCGACAAGCGTTCCCATGATGGCTCCGAGGGCGAAGTTGACCGCTAAAACACCCGTAGTGATTCTCGCAGCCTTGTAGTAGTCCTCGTCACCCGTCCTCCACCAAACGAAAAGCAGGGATGAGATGACGAAAGGCAAGCCCAAGGTCAGGCTTACGAAGAACGCGTGAAGATAAACTCCGAAAGCACTTACGGGCATTAGAAGGGAAACGTTTTGCCCTGCTAACATATGGTCTTCGCCGAAAGTATGTCCTAGATTTATTTAGATGTTTAGGGTATATACCTTACAAATTAGGCATCTGAAATATAAACGGCGGCTCCGTCAGGGATTTTCCGTTGATAGGTTGTTGTTCCTCTCCACCCAGATTTTCTCAAACCATGAAGGGACTTTGGGCTGCTTGATGACGTCGTAGTAGTCGTATGGCTTTATGTCTAGGACCGGTGTTCCAGTGTAAGCGTCCAAGCCGACAACCTTCAGAAAACCCTCACCAACCTCGAGGAGCTTACAGACGGTCAAGCCTATCGGGTTGGGCCTGCTGGGAGCCCTTGAGGCGAAAACACCTACCTCAGGCATGTCGGCTCTGCTCCTCGGCCTTATCTTCAGCTCGGCTGGATGGCTTACGTGCATGAAGTAGATGATGAACACGTGGCTGTATTCTTCGAGGCCTTCGAGCCCGGGGCGGTATTCTTCGTTGATTATGATGGTTGAGGGGTCTGTCCAGCGGTTCCATTTCACGGTTTTGTCGACGGGCATGCCCTGAGACACGTAGCCTATCGGTTTGAGCACAATCTTTTCCACGGCTATGTCCTCCCCGAGAGAATGGACATCGTTGCCCAGACTCTTTGGACGGCTGTAACAGTCGAAACAACGGTGATGAAGATTGCTGAGGCTTGCAGGGCCAGCGGATGCATGATGGCGAGCAACGTTCCCGCTATCGCTGCGAGAAGCCTCACAGCCCTTTCGCCAAACCCTACCTCCCTCAAACTGACGTTCAACGACTCACCCCTCGCTCTTGCGTAGCTGACCAACATGCTTGAAGCCAGCATGGCTACCGCGAGAAACCCGTCAACAAAACCTGTCAGCATGAAGCCAACAACGATGAGTGTGTCGGAGACTCTGTCGATGAAAGAGTCGAGGAAAGCCCCTGCGTTTGACTGTCTGCCCGTGTGACGTGCTAGTGGCCCATCCAACCCATCCAACAGACTGCCCACAGCTAATAACAACGCTGCAAACAGAAAGTAAATGCTGTTGGCTTTTGCAAGCATGTAGAAGAATAGCGATGCAGCCGTAGCCACAAGCCCCAAAAAAGTAAGCATGTTGGGAGTAAAACCAGCGCGGGCAAAAACGCTGACAACAGGCGTCACAACCTTTTCGAAAAAGCTTCTACCCCTTCTACTTACAACCACGTAAAACCACAAACCTGCTTCCGATATTAGTCTATGGTCTGCGAAGCCTTCTGTCAAGCAGCATCCTAGCCGCCTCAGCCGTGACTGGGTCTAAAACCTTGTAACGCCCCTGGTCCTTCTTGATGTAGCTGAGGTTTTCGAGGTTTTGGAGAAGTGTGAATAGCTGTGGGTCACTTACAGTCCTTTTGAACCTCTTCTCCAGAGCAATCCTCAGCTCAGACCAAGTGCTGCCCTCGCTGCCGACGTCAGCCAGCAACCCTAAGTAGAGAGGAGAGCGTAAGTAAAGTTTTTCAAGTTCGATGGCGCAGAGCTCAACCGCTTTTGCTCGCACGAGCCTCGTCAACTCCTGAAGTGTCGGTCTGACATCATGCCTGTAGAGCCTCACAGCCTCAGCCCCAAAATACGTCAGCCAGCCAATTAATCCGTCAAACTCTTCAACAGCTCTAGCCAAGATTTCTTCAGACGGCTTTATCCCATGGTACTCAAACCCTTTCCTCAGAAAATCAACAGATTTCTCTTTGCTGAGTCTTTCCAGCTGGATTACAGCGTAATGGCGGCCGTAAAGAGGCGAGCTTGGGTCATCAGCTCCGATGAAGCTGTAGAGGAGTCCTATTTCGGAGCCCGACAGTATGATGGCTGTTCTTTCAAGGTTGTCGTAGCAGAAGCCTAGTATCTTTCTGAAGTCGATACGACGCCTCCCACCCCTAAAGAACCGTAATTCCTGTGCCTCATCGAAGACAATGGGCAACGTAAAGCCTTCGTCAGCAGCCCAAGCATCCAACGTCCTCAGCATGCTGATGATGTTCGGTTTATCCCTGCCGATTGCGAGGGAAACCATCCCATTCCCAACGGAAACACCGCGCACACGTTTCAGGTACTGGAGAATTTTCTTAGACAACGGAACTATTTTGTTGAGCTCGTCTGCCAGCAGCCTGTAGAGAGACCTGTCCTCGTATGATTCCAAGGCTCTCAGGTCTATGAAGACGTAGGGTTTGCTGAGCTGGTTTAAAGCAACTCTGATCAGCGATGTCTTGCCTATGCGTCTGACGCCGAGAACAAGAACAAGCCTGCTCCCATCCTTCACAGCCCGCTGTAGTTGCTGTAGCTCATTCTCCCTGTCGTAGAATGCTTGGAGGCTGGTTTTTGGGACTGTTGAGAAGGGGTCTGCTGCTAATGGGGTCATAAGCAGGCTAATGGGGTCATAAGTTGATAAAAAACGTTACCCCAGCTTTTTCCGCAGCTCAGACCGCTTCAGCTTAAACGTTGCGGTTTTAGGTATCTCTTTAACGAACTCCACGTCTCTCGGGGTTGCATGTGGTCCGACGGCTTTTCTGACTGCTTCGCATAGTTCTTCGACAAGCTGCGTGGATGGCTCAAACCCTTGCTTGAGGACTATGAAGGCTTTAACCGCTTGGTATCTTTCGGGGTCGGGGACGCCTATGACGGCGGATTCTTCAACAGCTGGATGCCTGTTGATAGCCTGCTCCACCTCCCAAGGTGAAAGCCTGTAGCCCGAGGTTTTTATTAGGTCGTCGGCCCTCGATTTGAACCAGACAAACCCATCTTCATCCATCCAACCCAAATCGCCCGTAAGCAGATAGCCTCCTCTCATCTTCATGGCTGTGGCTTCGGGGTTTCTCCAGTAGCCGAGGAAAGCTGACGGGTCGGGGAGCTTGAGAGCTATGTGGCCCAGAACACCTGCAGGCAAAGGCCTAAGAGCCTCGTCGAGGATTTGTATGACATGACCTGGGACGGGTTTTCCGACGGAGCCGGGTTTCAGTATTCCCGCTGCAGCCGAGTTCGCCGTCAACAGGTTTGCCTCTGTCTGGCCGTAGGTTTCGTTAATGGATGCGTTGAGCTCTTTCCGCCCCCAATCGACGACCTCCGCCGTGACAGGCTCTCCGCCGCTCAGCACAGCCCTTAGCGAGAGACCGTAATGCTTCAACGGCTCGTGGTCGAAGCGTCTCATCATCCGTAAAGCCGTGGGTGGGATGAAGCTGCATGTGATTTTGAACTGCTCCATAACCTCGTAGGCCTTGGCTGGGTCGAACCTACCCAGCCTCCTGACGGCAACGACGGGCCTGCCGAAGAGGAGTGCTGTGAGAAGCAGGTTTCCACACCCGCCTATCCAAGCCCAGTCAGCCGGGGTCCAGAAAACATCATCCTCTCTTGGCCCGTTGTCGTACCCCAGCTTAAAGCAAGGTATGTGGGTTAGTATCCAGCGGTGGGCGTGGACAGCGCCTTTCGGAGGCCCCTCGGTGCCGGATGTGTAGAAGATATGTGCTGCTTCATCGGATGATGTTACAACGTCGCTGAACGAAGCCGAGCCTCCCATGAGCTCTTCAAGGCCATACGTCTTTTCTCCACCCCCGCCGTTGGCTACAAAAATCATGGTTTGTTCTGTGTTGATGTTTGAAAGCTTGTGTTTGAGAGCTTGGTCAACTATCACGGCTTTTGCGCCGCTATCCTTCACACGGTATTCAACGGCTTCGCTTCCCAGCAGAGCAGGCACTGTCACGGCGATTGCTGCAAGCCTGTAAACAGCCAGCAGACATCCGACAAGCTCTACGCCTTGTAGAAGATGCAGAACAACTCTGTCACCCCGTCCAACACCATAATCTCGCAACCCGTTGGCAACCATGCTGGAGAACCGTCTCAGGTCGTGGAAGGTGTATTTTGCAACGCCGCCGTTCACGTCAACGGACACGAGGGCTGGCAGCGAGCCATCGTTCTCCAGAACAGCAGAGCCTACGTTAAAACGCTCGGGAATCTTCCACAACATCCCTTGCTCAACCACGTCGAGACGGTCAGACATCCTCGGCAGAGCTGGATGATAAGATGTATAAACTTTTTTGGATGCGACATGTTTATTAGCCGTCTTTCACAGGTTTTGATGATGTCCGCTGACGAGGCGCTGATGCATGCACAGAGGCTTGTAGAAGCTGTCAAAACAAATCCTGATGCCTTTAAGAAGGCTGCTGGATGGAACAAGGTCGTCCAGTTCAAGCCAAGCGACGGAAAAGCCTTCTACATTCATTCAACCGCCGGAGGGCTGACGGTCACCGAAGGCCTCCACCCCAACCCATCCGCCTCGATAGAGTCAACACACCAGGACCTTGTATCGATTTTGAAGGGGGAGCTGGACGCGGTCAAAGCATTCTTCTCAGGCCGTATCAAGATAAAGGGCGACGTCTTCGCGGCTCAAGAGCTTAACTCAATCTTCGCCGCGTTGCTGAAGAAATAATACCGTTAGCTGGTGGGTAGGAGGCTTCGAAGAGATTCGACGGTGGTTATTCCATACCTTTTCAAGATTCTCAGTCTTTTGTGATAGCTGTCATCAACCTTGACGCCTGCGGATGACAACGTCTTCGCCAGCCTTTTCATGTTCTTCAACCCTTCTCGGTCAAAGTCCAGCAGCAGAATCACCTTCTTCGGCATCCTCTCCACTTCGCCGCGTAAACGGCTTGCAAGAATCACCCTTCCCTTGAAACCAATCATCCTCAAAACACGCTCATCCCTTACGCCTTCCACAAGAACAGCCGCGCCTTCCTCTGATTCCGCTGCGAGCTGGTCAAAAATTTTTTTAATTTTCTCGTACATTTCATCGTCCATCATAGGCTGCCGCCGACTTCCCGCATAATCATTAGTTGATTAGATTATAGAGTTTGCTGAAGCATGTTGCTCATTCAAAGAACGAGAGGGTGGTGAAAATGCGGTTGAAAAGCGCGGGAAAAGAATACTTTGGTATTACCTATAGTTATAACATTCGCCGCAATTCAGCGGCCCAAAGAGGTGATGGTGAAGTGAAAGTGGTAACGGTGCATCTGCCTGAACCATACCTGCAGGCAATAGACGAGCTCGTGAGAAGAAGGCTGTACCCCAACAGAGCCGAGGCGATACGGATGGCCCTCCGCGACTTCATCAGAACGGAGGTACAGATAAGTGAGTGACGCCGCGGAGTTTATCCACAACCCTGAGGACATACGTATCAAGCTAATAGGCGTCGGAGGAGCTGGCTGCAACACCGTCAACCGGCTGATAGCATCCGGCATGACCGGCGTCTACACAGTAGCCGCCAACACCGACCTTCAACACCTTGACATGGTGAGAGCTGACAAAAAGATTCTGTTGGGCAAGACGACAACACGTTTACGCGGCGCCGGCGGAGACCCTGTTAGGGGAAGGAGAGCCGCTGAAGAGTCTGAGGAGGAGATACGCAGGGCGCTTGAAGGCTCTGACATAGTTTTCCTGGCGGCTGGGCTTGGCGGAGGCACGGGAACCGGAGGAGCCCCAGTCATAGCGCGGATCGCGAGGGAGGAGGGTGCAACTGTTGTCGGAGTCGTCTCTCTACCGTTCTCCTTCGAAGGTCAGGTGCGGAAGAGGATAGCGTTGCAGGGGCTTGACGAGCTGAAAAACTACACAAACACAGCAGTAGTCATAGACAATAACAAGCTGCTGGAGCTTTATCCACAACACGGCCTCCGCCGCGCCTTCGGCCTCGCCGACGAAGTCATAAGCAACATGATACAGAGCATAACCGAATCCATAGCGAAGCCCGGCCTTATCAACATAGATTATGAAGACTTCAAGACCGTTGTTTCGCGGGGGAAGCTTGCGTCGCTCGGCATAGGAAGGTCATCTTCACCGAACAGGGCGGAGGAAGCCACGTTCAGCGCTCTGCAGTCGCCGCTGCTCGACGCTTCATACGAAGGCTTGTCTGGAGCCATCGTCCATGTCTGCGGAGGCGAGGACATGCAGCTGGCTGAGGCAGCTAGGCCCGCCGAGATAATTTCCGAACTGATGGGCGAGGACGGGCTTGTGATATGGGGCGCCCGCATAGAGGACACCTACAACTCAACTATGCAGGTCTCACTCATCTTGACAGGGCTGTCGTCAGCACAGCAGGTTGTGGAGATCAACGACCTAACACCAGCAATAGTAGACCAGCATGCATCCGAGGAGTCAAGCGAGGACGTTGACAAAATCCTCGAAGAACTCGGCATAAAACCAGTGGCATCCTACCATTAAACAAATATCCCTCTCTTTTTCTTTTATCTTGTTGAAACGAAGAGTTGAGCACAGCACATTAGGCCTGCTTCTTTCCCGTAGGTCTATCAGAAGGTTTCGCAAAACGGCGATGGGGGAGGATGTTCTATCAATGATTGTTGAGGCTGGTCAGTCGGCGCCAGCCTATCTGCAGGCATACTCAATCATCTGGGTTAGGGATGAAAACCTTGTTGAAATGGTTGCAAGCATATGCGAGTCGGAGCCCATACGTCAAGCCTCCGCCGTCCTTCTGGTTTGCTTAGATTTCAACAGGCTGGCTGCTTTTTTACAATCTGTGGTCCCCGACAACTTTCTAAAGCTCGACGCTTATCCTGCTGAGGTTCTTCTCAGCGTTTTAGAGACCGGGCTGGTTGTTGAGAACATGATAATAGCCAGCGAGGCTCTTGGATACGGCTCTCTCCTACTCGACTGCGGTGTCATGGAGTGTGAAAGGCTTGTTGATGTGTTTAAGCTCCCTCACGGTGTTGTCCCGCTGGTTATCCTTCTGATAGGAGAGAAGGAGGAAAATCCACCGCCGAGACCCAGGTGGAGCATCAAAAACATCCTTCACATCAACTCCTACAAGCCCGTTTCGCAAGCCGACGTGGGCGAGTATCTCAGGACGGTGGAGAAGACGCTGTCGGCCGAGGGATACTTGGTGAAATACGCTAAATTTGCGGGAAGCTATGCCGAATATTTGGCGGAGAGAATGATGGTGACGAAGGATATTAAGCAATCGTATGAACAGCTTTCAGCATACCTGAGGAAACGCGGCGTGAAAGTCTGAAAACACACCCCTCAGAACGGTTTCCAAAACACCGAGACTATGATGCCTTAAATCCCTCTTCCAAGCTCTTCTACATGATGAGCCTGGAATCGGAGGTGATGGCCTTCCTTGCCGAGTATGCTTCATCTGTCGAAGCCGCTGTGGAGAAGCTGATACCCAAGTCCTTCAGCCACGACTTTCTCGTCAGAGAGTTCGGAGAACCACGTTTCCGCTACAGCCCTGAGTCTTTAACAGAGGGTTTGTCGAAACCTTTCTGGGAGCTTTTCAGCCGAGGTGGTAAGAGATGGAGGCCTGCGTTGACGGTTTTGACCTACGAGGCTTTGGGCGGAAGGCTTGAGCAGATAGCTTTGGCGGCAGCCGTTCCCGAGATAATCCACAACGCAACGCTTATGGTCGACGACGTGGAGGACTCAAGCCTCCTGAGAAGGGGTAAGCCTTGCATCCATCTCATCTACGGGGTTGACATAGCGGTAAACACGGGAAACGCCCTATACTACCTGCCGGTATACCTGCTCACCAAAAATGCTGGCGAGGAAAAACAGGCCAAGGTTCTGAGAAGATATGTCGAGATGATGGTTAAGCTCAGCCTCGGCCAGACTCTTGACATAGTGTGGCATAAAGGGCTTGTGGATGGGGTAACCGAGGAAGACTATCTCCAGATGGCTTCCTACAAAACCGGCTCTCTCGCAAGGTTTGCTGTAGAGATAGCCTGCATCTACGCCGGCAGGTATGATTTACTGGATGAGCTCGGGGGTTTCGGAGAGGCTGTCGGCACGGCTTTCCAGATACAGGACGACTACCTGAACATCTTCGGGGAGCAGGAGAAGTACAGGAAGGAGATTGGCGGGGACATAACCGAGGGAAAATACACGCTGATGACCGTCTACGCTCTGAGACATCTTCCCGCAGATAAAAGCAGCCGGCTCCGTGAAATCCTCGCAAGCCATACATCCGAGCCTGACAAAATAGCTGAAGCCATAGGGCTGATAAACGAGTCGGGAGCCGGGGAATACGCCCGAGCCGTCTCGAGAAAAATCGTTGAAGAAGCTTGGATAAAGGCCAGCAAGGTTCTCCCATCCTCCGAGGCTAAGAAAAAGCTGGAGAAGCTGGCCAGCTTCTTGGTTGAGAGGACGTTGTAGAAACACTTATGCGGGACTTTTTCAATTGTTTACATATGTCAGGGGTAAAGCTTGAGGTTGTGGACGTCAAGGTTCCAGAAGGCTGCAACGTCGTCTTCGGCGTCTCCCACTTCATAAAGACGGTGGAGGATGTTTACGAGGCTGTTGTGAACACTGTTCCCGGAGCCAGGTTTGGGCTTGCTTTCATGGAGGCGAGCGGCGAATGCCTCGTCAGGCATGAGGGTACAGACCCAGAGCTGAGGAAGCAGGCTGCTGAAACGATGCTGAGGATAGGATGTGGCCATACCTTCCTCCTCTTCATAAAAGGCTTCTACCCCATCAACATCATGCAGAGGCTTAAAGACGTCCCCGAGGTATGCACCATACTGGCCGCCACAGCCAACCCCATCCAAATAATAGTCGGGGAGACTGAGCAGGGCAGAGGAGTTTTAGGCGTTATAGACGGCTTCAAACCTAAAGGCATAGAGGAAGAGAAACACATCGAGGAGAGAAAACACTTCCTCAGAAAAATCGGTTACAAGCTGTGAAGCGTCAGAACGGGTATTAGCCGGCCTTTCCCATGGGTTTCTTGATGTTGTTCTGCTGGCGGCCTCCAGCCAACTCTCCCCTCATTTTTTCCTTTTTGTATGTCTTGCTTATGTATTGTTGTCGCTGTTTTTTCTTTGTCGAAGGAGCGCTGTGTTAGATGGGTTCAGAACCAGTATGAATAAATAACCGTATCAAAATCTACACGGTAGACAGCCCTGTCGTCTAGGTGGTTAAAGATGCAGGGCTCTGGACCCTGAGACGCCGGTTCAAATCCGGCCGGGGCTAATATCGCCAAAATACTAGGACTTCCATGAGGCTGGACAGGGCTTAGTGGTGGCGAGGGGGTGTGGCTCGATACCTCTCCATCTCCGATGTGTTTTCCATTCCCATACACCTATAAACCCTCCTCTAAATGGACCCCCCAAGTAATACATCATATAAGCTTTCTATTTAAAGAAACAAAAAGCCATGCCGACCCATGCAAAGTCGTATCCAAGCAGTTCAACACAAACCGCAAAAAAGTATGGAAGAGCAGAAGTAGCGTATTGCCGCGGGTATTGTCAGAACGGGCGTTTCATCATCTATCAGAAATACCCGCTTTCATCACGTTGTTTACTCTTCTCCAGGTCTCTTTTAAAGTTGTAGCAGCGAAACAGCGATAAAACAGACTCTCCCCTCTACCCACATGGTTAAAGCCGGTGACATAGCTCCCGACTTCACGCTGCCATCCTCCAACGGCGGCGTCATACAGCTCTCCAGCCTCAGAGGCCGTAGAGTTGTTCTCTTCTTCTATCCCAAGGATGGTTCGCCGGGATGCACCCGCGAGAACTGCCTGCTGAGGGACATGCTGCCGGAGTTCGAGAAACGCGGCGCGGTTGTTCTGGGCATAAGCCGTGACAGCCTCGAAAGCCACAAACGCTTCGCCGAAAAACACCAGCTGACTCACCTGCTTCTCAGCGACAGGGATGGAAGCGTTTGCAGAAAATACGATGCGCTGGGTTTGTTCGGCATGGTCAAGAGGAAGACGTTCGTAGTCGACGAGAAAGGCGTAATACTGTATGTGGTAGAAGGCATGATGCCCGACAAACACGTGAGAGAGTCCCTGCAGGTTCTCGACAAAATGACGGCGGCCGGAGCGTAACTGGGCTTGACAATCTCCATTATCCTTATTTAGCGTGTTTGCTTGTTTAATGATTATAAGTCAAGAATATAGATAATACATAAGTACAACAGCCCCATACATATTTTAAGGGCCCCCAAT
>JAWBJZ010000007.1:36855-41055 GCA_038832005.1 Candidatus Caldarchaeum sp. | reverse complement strand
GAACTATCATGGGGGGAATGGTATTGAAGTAAATGCTGTCAAACATTTAAAAACAGGGATAATTGCCCTAACTGCAACAGAATATTAGGGAAAAACCAAGAAGAAAGAGATACAAACCAACCATCTAATATTATGATTAGGCGGACGATCTTCCAGACTGATCTACCGGCCCACTCGATTATTTTCTGCTTCGTGATAAATAGTTTATCACTCTTTTGAGTCCTTCCTCTAAGCTGACTCTCGGGCTGTAGCCGAGTAATGTCTTTATCTTTTCTACCGAGGGCGTGCTGTACATCGGCTTTGACTCGGCCTGCGTCCGTGGCGGGAGCATCTGAAGCTCGGACGACGAGCCTGTCATCTTCTTTATCATCTCGGCGAGCTGTCTGACGGAAACGGCGCCACCTGTTCCAACGTTAAAAGCTTCCCCAACGGCCCTTTCCTTCGCTAGACAAAGCTCAACAGCGTAACAGAGGTTTTCGACGTGATAGGGGTCTGTGACATCCGCTCCGCCGTTAAACAAGGGTATAGGTTTGCCCTCCAAACATGACATGATGAACCTAGGAACCATTTTCGTCGGCGGCTCGTATTCGCCGAAAGCCTTCCAAGGCCTGAGCACTGCGACGGGAACTCCGTGGTTGCGGTGATAGCTCCAAGCCAGGTTCTCGACAGCAACCTTGGAATAGTCATAAGGAGTTCTTGGCGAAGGTGGGTCTGTCTCTGAAACAGGTGTTTTTTCAGGCGCGCCGTAGTAGTTGGCGGAAGACAGGACAACCACGCGTGAAAGGCTTCTCTGCCTAGCCGCCTCCAGAACGTTGAGACAGCCAATCAGATTCACCTTAAAACATCTATGCGGGTCTTTCATCGACTCGGCTATGTCAGCTACGGCGGCAAGATGGACGACCGCGTCGAAGCGAGAGCTGGAGAAAACCCTCGCAACAGCCTCGTAGTCTGTTACGTCAACACGGACTTCACAGCCGTCGCGGACATCGACACCCACCACTTCAAACCCTCTGCCCCTCAAATACTCGACCAAATGCCTTCCGACAAAGCCCTGCGAACCTGTCACCAACGTCTTCATGGCATGCCTGCCTGCTTTTGCATGGGGCTTTTAAAAACCCTTGTGCGAACGAGGCTTAAAATATCCCCGCAGGACCAACTAGGTTAGTAATGTCGGCTCTCTCTGCATTCGGAAAAACTCTCAAAGATGTTTTCAGCAAGTTTCTATCCTCTCCGTCGGCCGATAGAAAGGCCGTCGAAGAGCTAGTGAGGGGCATTCAAAGAGCTTTGCTGACGGCTGACGTGAAGGTGGAGCTCGTCCAGAAGCTATCGGATAAAATAAGGGAGAGAGCCGTTGCTGAAAGCCTGCCGCCCGGCGTCAGCAGAAAAGACCATGTGGCTAGAATTGTCTACGAAGAGTTGACAGCGCTGCTTGGCAGGAAGCCCGCCAAACTCACGCCAGACGGAAAGAAACCTTACGTAGTCATGCTTCTGGGTATTCAGGGTTCCGGGAAGACAACGACTGCCGCGAAGCTGGCAAACTACTTCAAGGCGAACGGCTACAAGGCCGGTGTTGTATGCGCCGACACCTACAGGCCTGCCGCCTACATACAGCTGAAACAACTCCTTGACCCACGCGGAATACCTGTCTACGGCGAGCCGGAAAACGATGACCCCATAGAAATAGCACGGAAAGGTGTGGAAAGCCTGAAACAATCAGGCCTAGAAGTCATAATCATAGACACGGCTGGACGGCATAAACAGCAGGAAGAGCTGATGAACGAGATGGAAAAGCTTCAGGCAGCTGTTAAGCCTGACGAGAACATCCTAGTCATAGACGGCACTATAGGCCAGCAGGCGGGAGCCCATGCAGCAGCCTTCCACAAAGCAGCGCCCGTCGGCTCCATCATCGTCACGAAGCTAGACACATCGGCAAAAGGTGGCGGCGCCTTAACAGCCGTTGCCGAGACAGGGGCGACGGTCAAGTTTGTGGGCGTGGGCGAAAGAATCGAAGACTTTGAATCCTTCAACCCAAGCGGATATGTTGCGTCCCTGCTCGGAATGCCTGACATCGAAAGCCTGGTTGAGAGGGTCAAGATGGCTGAGCTGGCGATTGACGAGGAAAGGATGAAGACGATTTTCACCGGTAAGTTCACGCTCGAAGACATGGTGAACCAGCTGAGCAGCCTCACCAAGCTTGGCCCGCTCAGGAAAATCCTCTCCAAACTCCCCATCCCCGGATTCGACACACTTCCAGAGAACGAGCTCGAGAAAGCTGAAGAACGCATCAAGAAATGGTCGGCAATCATCAAGTCAATGACACGGCAGGAGAGAGAGGACCCGAGCATTGTTGACGGCTCTCGTGTTAGAAGAATAGCTAGAGGGGCTGGTGTTTTCGAAAGAGACGTCAGAGAGCTGCTGAAGAGCTATCAAGCTTCACGCAAAATGTTGAAAGACAGGAAGCTGAGGCACATCTTACGCCAGAGCAGGGGACAGTCATAGTTGGAGACCGTCATCCAGCGCACCGTTGAGCTTCTGTCCTTAGAGCCTTTATGTGATTATTGCCTAGGCCGACAGTTTGCGAGGCTGGGCTATGGGTTATCAAACCGGGAGAGAGGAAGGTCTCTCAAGATAGCTCTACTCATGGAGGCTGTTAAACAAGAAAACCAGCAGCTCATTCGTCTTCTGGCTGAAAGGGGTGGACTGGATGAGGCCGTTCAACAGCTTATGAGGGAAAACATTGCTACGGAGAAGCAGCCGTGCGGCCTCTGTCGCGGAATGCTCTCCGAAGAAAAATTCAAGGAAGTGGCAGAGAGGGTCGCTGACCACGTCACCCAGTACGAGTTCGAAACGTTCTTAATCGGCGCCACCGTTCCGGCCGATATAAGGGAAAAGGAGGACAGGCTGCGCTCTCACGTGGGAGTAGTAGAGGGCGAGGACTTGAAGAACGACATCACGCGAGGTGTTGGAAGGTTTTTCACCACGATAACGGGGAAGAGGCCGGAATACATCTCACCCGACATCACAATAATAGTCAACCTCTTCACCAACACTTTCAAAATACTTCCTAACCCGCTTTTCATCAAGGGCAGATACCTGAAACATAGCAGAAACCTTCCGCAGTCGCCATGGCGCTGCAGAAAATGCTGGGGAAGAGGCTGTGAGCAATGTGGTTTCACGGGACGCGAATACCCGACAAGCGTTGCCGAGCTTGTCGGAGAACCTGCGAAGAAATTGTTTGAGGCTCAGGGTTTCAAATTTCACGCCGCTGGACGCGAGGATGTCGATGCTCTCGTAGAAGATGGCGGGAGGCCTTTCGTTTTAGAGTTGAAGAGGCCGAGGAAGAGGCTCATACCATTGAAAGAAGTTGAGAAAACCATCAACAGCGAGACGGGTGGGCTTGTTGAAGTGATGCTTGAATCCCTTGCCAGCAGGAAAGATGTCAGAACATTGAAGCTAGCCTCACCTAAAGTCAGCAAAACATACGTCGTCAGGGCTCTCTATGAGAAAGAGGTTGACATCGGCCAGCTTAAGGAAATTGAGGAAAAATTTAGGAACATCGTCATTGCGCAGAGGACGCCGACGAGGGTTTTAGAGAGAAGGGCTGACAAGGTGCGGAAAAAGATAGTTTATGAGACAGAGGCAAAGCTCGTCAGCGGCAGGGAGGCCTTTTTCAAAATAAGATGTCAGGGTGGCTTGTACGTGAAGGAGCTTGTGACAGGTGACGGGGGAAGAACAAGCCCGTCCTTCGCTGAGGTCCTGCAACAGGTTCCTTTGAGGATTGAGCTTACTGTTGTCAGCGTTGAGGCGTAAATGCTTTTATCATGGTGTTCAACTGCTTTCAACGGATAGCTGAAATGGCCACCTCCAAGGGGTTCAGGAGAAAGTCGAGAGGAAAGCTGTTAAAACCTAGGGGTTCAAGAAGCGGGCCAGCACCGGACGTTTACTTGAGGGACTACAAGCCTGGGGACAGGGTTCTCATAGCTATCGAGCCCAGCGTTCATAAGGGCTCGCCCCACCGCAGATATCATGGAAGGGTTGGAGAGGTGGTTGAGAAACGTGGAAGAGGATATGTCGTTCAGGTGAGGCTGGGGAGCAAAGTGAGAAAACTGTGTCTACTGCCTGACCATATAAGGGGGGTTGGAAGCTAGCGATGGCGAGAAAGCTAATCTCAAAGACCGAGATCCCCATGGCTACAGCGGC
>JAWBJZ010000007.1:31534-36845 GCA_038832005.1 Candidatus Caldarchaeum sp. | reverse complement strand
GGGACAGTTAAACGTCTTGCAGTCACGCGTTTTTTCATACGCTAAGAAATACTCTAAGCTATCTCCCGAGCAGGCGGAGCTTTTGGTCGACAGGCTTGTCAACGAAATAGGGTTGACGAGAAGAGAGGCTGTACAAGTGGCAGACACATGTCCAACCAACGTCGAGGAGCTGAGGACTGTTTTGAGCGGTTACAAAAGGCTCGTCTCATTTCTACTCTTCTCTGAGGAGAAGATGAAAGCAGTAATCGCGCTGGTCGAGGACGCGTTAAACAACCGCCTCATGTGAAGACTGGGAGAAACATGCAGCGTCAGAAACGCTACGAGGACTATGGCTATGTTTTAGATGTTTTCCCAGCATCCCAGTATGCCAGAGCAGGCCAAAAATTCATTCACGACCGCAACGAATACATCGTACAACTTTTGGGCGAGGATTTCTTCACCCTGCTAGAAGTAGCTGTCAACGAGAGGTTCAAACCCAAACACGGCACAAGGATTTACATAGGCCGCGACGTGCCGAGAGAGATACTTAGAATAGTCAGACGCATAGACTTCAGCGACCTAACGGAAACAGCTGTGTCAAACATAGAGCCTGCGGTGCACAGGATCATTGAGGAAAATCCGAAAAGGTTTTTGGACTTCATTAACAACAGCGGGCTGCTGACGCCGCGCCTGCACGCTCTCGAGCTCGTCCCGGGGATCGGTAAGAAGATGCTTCAGAAATTCCTGCAGGAGAGGGATTTGGCAAGTTTCCAAAGCTTCGAGGATGTGAAAAACAGGACGGGCCATCCCAACCCCGTCGAAGCCATATGCAAAAGAATTATACAAGAGTTGAAAAACAGGGAGGAAAAGTATAGGGTGTTTGTGCGCGAGCCTGCCCCACGAGAGCAGGTTTAACGGCCTTTGAACTGAGGCTCCCGTTTCTCATAAAACCTAGCTCTTATGCCCTCCTTCAAGTCCTCGGTGTAGAACATCGATATCGATTCCTTCAGCTGGTACTCCATGCCTTCGTCAACGGGCATTTCTCCTCCGAGGTTGACGCAAGCCTTCGTAGCGCCTACCGCGAGGGGTGCGTTTTTGTTTATTCTGCGGGCCAAAGCGAGAGCCTCCTCCATGAGCTTCTCGTGCGGAACAACCTTGTTGACGAAGCCAAGCCTGTAGGCCTCCTCGGCAGATATCCAGTCCCCGGTGAACAGCAGGTATTTGGCCCAGTATTTGCTGAGGAAGCGTGGGATTCTGACGGTTATTCCCGCTCCGGGGCTGACGCCTATCGTGACTTCGGGCAGGCCGAATTTTGCGTTCTGGCTGGCCACAACAAGGTCCACCGCCTGGATCACCTCGACGTTACAGAAGCCGTTGACGGCTGCGATGATTGGCTTACGCATCTTTTCCATAAAACGCCAGACATCCAAGTTAAACCTGTTGAACCTTTCTATCTCGGATATTTTTCCAGCCTCGACGTTGGCGAGAAACTCTTTCGCATCGCCTCCGGAACAGAAGGCTTTGTCGCCGGCTCCCGTCACTATGATGGACCAGACCTCAGGGTCTTCTGCAGCCCTGTGCAGAGCGTCGTTAAACTCTTTGAGCATCGCCACGCTCATAGCATTTCTAGCCTCAGGCCTGTTGAACGTTATTATGGCCACTTTTTCGTCGGCACGTTTTTCATAAATCAGGTTTCTATACTCGCTCACGTGAATTTTAGCTCCAATCAATATTTTAACTCTATTTCACCATTCGCGCCTTTATTTTTTGAGGTCAAAGCCTCTATTGCCTTTTTATGCGCGTGCTTCGCAAGCATGTTGTTTCAGGGATTGTAGTACTTGGCGGAATCGACGGCTTTTTAACGCAGGTTTGTGAAGCGTTGAGGATTGGAAGAGTTTCAGATGGCCTGCTGTTTTCGCCGGTTTCGGAGAAGCGTCGCCACGAGGATTATTTGGAGAACAATCAGCAAATCGTATGTTATGAGAAACGGTGGGCAGAGGAATGGGCAGCTGAACTGCGGCGTGCTTGACACCGGAAAGAATCCCATCAGGTACAGTGTGAAAACTTCGATCGGCATGTCTATCGAAGGCGCTGTCAGAGGGTTGAGGAGCAGTAGGACGAGGTAGAGAATTGACCAGAAGAGAATCATCCTTTTTGCCTCCTGAAACCTAAGAAATGAAAAACCCAGAAGAAAAGCCTGTATGACTGAAAATACGATTAGGGCGGTGGCATGACCATTTCGCGGGTTGTCAAACCAAAGCAACCCGTCAAAAGCAAGGATGACCAGTCCGACGACGAGAGAAAGAGCCAGACAGATCCTGACCGGCAACAATACTCCGCTTTTGCTCATAAACTGTTTCGAATCTCCACCGGATATAATTCTTTGCCGAAATCAAACATGCCATCGTTAATAATATATTTCAGTCGACATCCCCATACACCGTGAACAGCGTGGAGGATTTTGTGAAAGCGGTTCAATCTGCCAAGATATACGACTTGGGTCAACCTTATTTTAACGGCATGCCCGTTCATCCCGAGGACCCGCCCTACAGCATGGTGATTTACCGCTACCATCAGTATACGCGGCAGTTGTTTGAAAAGGTGGCGCCAGGGTTTTCGGACTCGATGGAGCTCGTCATCACCAGCATGCATTCGGGAACACACATCGATTCGAAATGTCACATGGCGAGGGATGGGACCTTGCACGACGGCGTTAAGGCCTCGGACATTGTGAAGCATACGGGCTACTCAAAATACGGCACCGAGGAGATACCAATATACGTTAGAAGAGCTGTCCTGCTCGACATCCCAGCTTCAAAAGGGCTTGACATACTTCCTCAACGATATGGGATAACTGCGGAAGACCTTGAAAAATGCCTTGATTACGAGGGGGTAAGCTTGAGGGAGGGAGATGTAGCGTTAGTCAGAACAGGTTACTCACGCTACTTCACCACCGACAGGGAGAAATACCTTCACGACTTCGCCGGCATAACGGAGGAGAGTGCACAGTGGCTGATCAACCGGAAAATTTCACTCCTCGGCATAGACAACCTAGCCATGGCCGTCCCCAAACCCTTCAAGGTACACCTTATGTTTCTCGTGGACGCGGGCATACATGTGATGAAGAGCCTTTACCTCGAGGAACTTTCACGCGACAAGGCCTACGTCACGGTAGTTGTCGTAACGCCGTTGAAAATCGTCGGGGGTACCGGCTCTTTAATAAGGCCGATAGCGCTTGGAATTGGGGAAAGATATAAGTAGAAACCGACTGCTATGACGTGGAATTGAAGGACAAACCGATAAGACGGCTTTTCTGGTGGCTTCTAGCGGGCACCAAGGGAGGGCCTACACGTCTGCTAATACTGATGAGGCTACGCGACGAGCCCGCCAACGCTAACCAGCTCGCCAACGCTTTAAAGCTGAACTACAAAACGGTCCAGCACCATCTCGAGATTCTACTTGACAACAGGCTTGTCGAGCGTGACGACAGAAGATATGATGTTAGGTTCAGGTTGGCTCCCATCGTTACCGAAAACATGGATGTCTTAGAATCGATAATCGACGAAACTCTATCGAAGCACGCCAAGGCGACTATAGCATGGGGCCGCTCTGGCTGACAAACATCGTCATATCCATTCTGATTGTTATCGGCCTGCTTTACTCTCTTAGAAACTATTTGCTTACGAGGAGGTTGGCGAGAACGAAGTTCACCAACTCGCTTGTTGCCCTGACCGCCATCTTCCTTATCCAAAACATGTATGCAGCCTACATGTTCTACATGCTCTCGTGGAGTGAAAGACCGGAGATCGCATACCCACTTCTCATGCTCAACATCCTCGGACTGGCTGGCTTCAGCATCTTCATCTACCTTTCCAGAGCCTGAAGCTAGCCTTTCCGGTGAAGCCAGCATCTTACCGTGGCTTTTTCCAACGATGTAGGGGGCGGGTTCTCAAGCCTGCATCTATCAAACACGTATGGGCAGCGGGGATGGAATCGGCAACCCGCCGGAGGGTTTGCGAGGCTAGGTGGAGAACCCGTAATGTATTCGAGGACACGCGGCCCCCTAAGCCTCGGCGTTGATTTAAGAAGTTTTTGTGTATATGGATGGAGCGGGTTGGTTAGAACGCTGTCCGCATCACCGTATTCCACAACCTGGCCAGCGTACATGACCGCTATAACGTCAGCTATGTCGCTGACCAGGGCAAGGTCGTGGCTGATGAATATCATAGAGATGTTCAGCTCTTTCTTCAGCCTTTTCAGAAGGTTCATGATCTGTGTTTGGATGGATACGTCGAGGGCTGAAGTGGGCTCGTCTAGGATGACTAGGGGCGGGTTGAGGGCTAGGGCCATGGCTATCATCGCTCTCTGCTTCATCCCGCCGCTGAGCTCGTGGGGGTACCTGTCGGCAGCCTCTTCGGGCAGGCCGACCTGCTTGAACAACTTTCTCACGACTCCCAAAGCCTCATATGGGCTGTAGCCTGCTTTGAAGATGAGAGGTTCGGCAACTTGGATGCCGACCTTCAAAACTGGGTTGAAGCTGTTCATGGCTCCCTGAAACACCATGGAGACCTTGTTCCAGCGAACTTCAGCCACGAACCTCTTAAAATCCATGGATAGGATGTCGACGTTGTCCAAGAGCGCTTTTCCGCCGAGATGGACGACGTTGTTGGGCAGCATACGCATCAGGGCGAGGCCTGTGCTTGTTTTGCCGCAGCCTGACTCGCCCACCAGACCCAGCGTCTCGCCGTCACCAACCCTGAACCCAACGTCGTCAACTGCCTTCACGGTCATCCCGCCCGCACCGTAATAGAGCCTCAGACCGTCAACCTCAAGCAAGCTAAGCCATCCTCCTCAGCCGTGGGCTAACCACAGGCTCCAGCCCAAGCGATATCAAGACGAAGGTGAATGAGGTCAGAGCTATCAAGGCGCCTGGCGGAAGTATCCACCACCAAAGCCCAAGGTTTACGCCGCCGCTTCTGAAGGCGTACTCGAGAATCTGACCCCAGCTGGGGAGGGATGGGTCACCAAGTCCCAGAAAGCTTAAAGCAGCCTCCGCAAGGATAGCCCCGGGAGTTGAGAATATCATCTGAGATATTAGGAAAGGAGCTATCTGAGGCATTATGTGTCTGATCATTATCCGTCTACGCCCCACACCCAATGATTCGGCAGCCTCGACGTACTGAGCGGTTCGCGCTTGAAGCACTATAGACCGCACAACTATCGCCAAACCAGACCAGCCGAAGGCTACGAGGATGAAAACTATTATCCAGATGCTTGGCTTGAGGATGAATGTGAAGAATATTAGAAGCGGCAGCAGAGGGATGTTGTTGAG